>NZ_LZLU01000105.1:0-80518 GCF_001673415.1 Mycobacterium sp. 1165196.3
TCGAGGGCTTCTCCCGCGACGACGTCGACGCCTACGCGCTGCGCAGCCAGCAGAAGGCCGCCGCGGCGTGGTCGGGCGGCTACTTCGCCAAGTCGGTGGTGCCGGTGCGCGACCAGAACGGTCTCGTCATCCTCGACCACGACGAGCACATGCGGCCCGACCACGCCGCGGCGGCCTTCTGCTGGCTGCGCAGCGCGTAGGCGTCGACGTCGTCGCGGGAGAAGCCCTCGATGGTGGCGATCAGGTCGGCGCCGATGCCCTGGGGCACGAAGCCGATCTGATAGTTGGTCTCGGGGTCGGTCGCCCAGGCGCCGCCGTCGGAGCCCATCGGCACCCGGCTCATCGACTCGACACCGCCGGCCAGCACCAGGTCGTCCCAGCCGGACCGGACCTTCTGGGCGGCGGTGTTGACGGCCTCGAGGCCGGAGGCGCAGAACCGGTTGAGCTGCACGCCGCCGGTGGTCTCCGGCAGGCCGGCGGCCAGCACCGCGGTGCGGGCGATGTCGCCGCCCTGGTCACCGACCGGGGACACAACGCCCAGGATCATGTCGCTGATCAGGTTCTCGTCCAGGTCCGGGAACCGCCGGCGCAGCTCGTCCACCAGGCCCACGACCAGGTTGAGCGGCTTGACCTCGTTCAGCGAACCGTTGCGCTGCTTGCCCCGCGGGGTGCGGATGGCCTCATAGATAAAAGCTTCTTCGGACATGACGACTTCCTGTTCTGACGAATAGGGTTCGAATCCGTCTTCGAGATAGATTCCGCCCCACCCTAACAGGGTCCCCGGCCAACCTGTTGGTTGGGCAAGATCGCGCAGCTCAGAGGCACCGAGTGACGCACGCCACGCGTCGGCTCACGGGGTCGGGCGGCCGCCCCGGCCGAACGTGCAACTACGTTCACGCTCGGCGACGAGTGTGCGCCTAACTTCACGCTGGCTGGTGGGCGTCCCGGGCACTGGCCGTGGCCGGCCACGCCTAAGCTCGACCATCATGACGGTGGAGCGACTGCGCCCCTACGCGACCACGGTGTTCGCCGAGATGTCGGCGCTGGCCGCGCGCATCGGAGCGGTGAACCTGGGCCAGGGGTTTCCCGACGAGGACGGCCCCCCGGCCATGCTCAAGGCCGCCCAGGAGGCCATCGCCGACGGCGTCAACCAGTACCCCCCGGGCATCGGCATCGCGCCGCTGCGCCACGCCATCGCCGCCCAGCGCCGGCGCCGCTACGGCATCGACTACGACCCCGACACCGAGGTGCTGGTGACGGTCGGGGCGACCGAGGCCATCGCCTCGGCGGTGATCGGCCTGGTCGAACCGGGCTCCGAGGTCCTGCTGATCGAGCCGTTCTACGACTCCTACTCGCCGGTGGTGGCGATGGCCTCCGCGCAACGGGTGGCCGTGCCCCTGGTTCCCCACGGTCGCGGCTTCGCCCTGGACGCCGACGCGCTGCGCCGGGCGGTCACGCCTCGGACTCGGGCGCTGATCGTCAACTCACCGCACAACCCGACCGGCACGGTGCTGCGTGCCGAAGAGTTGGCGGCCATCGCCGAGGTGGCGGTCGCGGCCGACCTGCTGGTGATCACCGACGAGGTCTACGAGCATCTGGTATTCGACCGCCACCGACACGTGCCGCTGGCTGGCTTCGACGGCATGGCCGAGCGCACCATCACCATCTCCAGCGCGGCCAAGATGTTCAACTGCACCGGCTGGAAGATCGGATGGGCTTGCGGCCCAGCGCATCTGATCGCCGGGATGCGCGCGGCCAAACAGTACCTGAGCTATGTCGGCGGCGCGCCGTTCCAGCCGGCGGTGGCGCTGGCCCTGGACACGGAGGACGCATGGGTGGACGACCTGCGCGCCACGCTGCAGGCCAGACGCGATCGGCTGGCCGCCGGGCTGATCGACGTCGGGTTCGAGGTGCACGACAGCGCCGGCACGTACTTCCTGTGCGCCGATCCGCGTCCGCTGGGATACGACGACAGCAGCGAGTTCTGCGCGGCGTTGCCGGAAAAGGTTGGCGTTGCCGCGATCCCGATGTCGGCGTTCTGTGACCCCGCTGCGGCGAGCGGTCCGGCCGACGTGTGGAATCACTTGGTGCGCTTCACCTTCTGTAAACGTGACGACACGCTCGACGAGGCGATCAAGCGGCTGGCCGCGCTGAAAGACGCCGGTTAGCCGGCCGTTCCCATCACGCGCTTACGCAGACCCTCCAGCGCGGCGTGCAGGATTTTCTTGCGGGCCCGGGCGATCCAGAACTCCGGTAGCGGCGCCCACGGTTCGACGGTGATGGTGAAGCGCACCCTGGTCTTGTCCACGCCCAGCCGGCTCAGGTTGTACTCGCCGTGCTGACCGTGCTGCTGCGCCGTCTTCCGGGCGTCCCACACCATCCAGTCTGGGCCCCAATGGTATTCGAGCAATTCCGTGTCGTGGATGCCGGTCACCGAGATCGTGACCTTCACGTGGTGGGGGCGGCCGTCGGGATGCTTGTCGACGACCTCGACCCGCTTGTGGACCGACGACCACGAGGGCACGGCATCCATATCGGCGAGCGCCTCCATGATGACTTCCGGAGGCGCGTCGATGATGATTTCCGACGATGCTTGAACGGCCACTACTACTAAGTTAACGCCAGCGCAGCCACCGGCGAAGGCTATTCGGTCCCGGGGGACTCCCTGTCGCCCGAGACCAGGTCGCGCAACCCCTTCATGGAGGCGTCGAGAACGCTCTCGGCGGCCCGTCGCACGATGAACGCGGGCATGGGCCGGCCGGGTTCGACGGTGATGTCGAAACGCACCCGAGTCTGGTCGATCCCTTCGGGTTTGAGGGTGTAT
Source organism: Mycobacterium sp. 1165196.3 (assembly GCF_001673415.1). Classification (NCBI taxonomy): domain Bacteria; kingdom Bacillati; phylum Actinomycetota; class Actinomycetes; order Mycobacteriales; family Mycobacteriaceae; genus Mycobacterium; species Mycobacterium sp. 1165196.3. Next base: position 2,825 of record NZ_LZLU01000105.1, read on the forward strand.
TCGACGTGCTGCCCATGCTGCTGCGAGGTTCCCGTGGCGTCGTAGACGACCCAATCGGGACCCCAGTGATATTCCAGGACCTCCTTGTCGACCAGCCCGAGAATCTTGATGGTGGTCTTGACATGGTGCGGCCGGCCGTCGGGATAACGGTCGATCACTTCGACGTGTTTGTGCAGCGGCGACCACGATGACAGGACGCCGACATCTGTCAGCGCCTCCATGACCACTTCTGGCGGCGCGTTGACGACGAATTCCCGTGATGCTTTTACGGCCACTGAAGATCAACTTAGCAACGCCGATCCCGCTGCGGACGGATTCGGCGTAACCAGTTCCCTACCAGTTGATTTCGGCAAGCGGCGTGGTTTTCGCCGGCGGCGGTCCGACCGGTCCGGCCGGGGTCCGCGAAAAGCGTGGGGCGGGCGCGGCCTGGTCGGCGCCATGGGCGGTGATCACCGTGGACCGCGCCCGCAAGTGCTCGTCGGTGGCGGCCTCGCTCCACGTCAGCACTGCGGTGACGCACGCGTCGGTGCCGGCGAACGTCTGTGCCCACTCGTCGCGCGTGCGCCCGGCGAACCGCCGGGTGAAGATCTCGCGCATCCGCGGATAGGAAGCTTTGTCGTGTTGGGCCGGCACGTCATCGGGTGACAGGCCAAGCCCATCGAGCAACGCCGCGAAGAATTGCGGCTCGATGGCGCCGACGGCCACGTACTTACCGTCGGCGGTCTCGTAGCAGCCATAGAACGGGGCGCCACCGTCGAGCAGAAACGATTCGCGCCGGTCGCGCAGTGCCCCAGTGGACTTCATGGTCCACATCATCTGGGACAGCAGGCTGACACCGTCGACCATCGCCGCGTCGATCACCTGCCCGGTGCCCGTGCGTTCGCGTTCGTAGAGGGCGGCCGCGATGCCGATCACCACCAGCATCGAGCCGCCGCCGAAGTCGGCGACCAGGTTCAGCGGCGGCATCGGTGGCCGGTCGGCATATCCCAGCGCCGACAGCGCACCGGTCTGCGCCAGGTAGTTGATGTCATGCCCGGCGGTCGCGGCCAGCGGCCCGTCCTGGCCCCAGCCGGTCATCCGGGCGTAGATCAGCCGCGGGTTGAGTGCCGCGCAGTCGTCGGGCCCGATGCCGAGCCGCTCGCAGGTTCCGGGCCGGAAGCAGTCCAGCAGCACGTCGGCCTTGGCGGCCAGGCCCAGCAGCGCCTGCGGCTGCGCCTTGACGTCCAGGTCGACGATCCGCTTGCCGCGATGCAGCAGATCACGACCCTCGGCTGGCATAGCGATCGCCACGCCTGTTTGGTGGCGACCCGCTTCGCCCGGCTTCGCCGCGCTCGCGATCGCCACGCCGCCCGGCCGGCGCACCCGCACCACGTCCGCACCCAGGTCGGCGAGCAGCATTCCCGCGTGCGGCCCGGGACCGATGCCGCCGAGTTCGATGACGCGCACCCCCGCCAGCGGCCCGCCACCGCCCACGGCGGCTAGTTACCCTTCTTCAGCTGGAGCACCCGCTCGCGCAGCGCCTTGGTCGCCGAATCGATGGTTCCCTTCACGGCACGCTTGAGCACGAAGCCCGGCAGCGGCACGTTCGGGTCGGCCAGCAACTCGAACTTGACCAGGGTCCCCTCGCCCTGCGGCACCAGGGTGTACTTTCCGTCCTGCGCCTTCTGCTGCGAGGAGCTGACCAGCTTCCAGCTCACCACGTTGTCGCCCCAGGTGTAGGCCACCACCTGTTCATCGGTGATCCCGGCGACCTTGACCTTCATCCGCACTTGGCGGGGGCGCCCGTCGTCGCCGGTGTCGAGGATCTCCGCACTCTGATGCGGCTCCGACCAGTCGGGCATCGCTTCGAAGTCGGCGATGACGTCCAGAATCTCCTCGGGACTGGCTTCGATGACGATGTCGCGGGATTCTTTGAGTGCCATGGCCCGCACGATACTGGCACCGCGTCTCACCCGGAACGGATTGAACTTCGAGCGTACCGTCGTGCCTGTGACTGATGCCGCGACCGATACCGCATACACCGTCGGTGACTACCTGTTGGACCGTCTCGCCGAGCTCGGCGTCTCGGAGATCTTCGGTGTTCCCGGCGATTACAACCTGGAATTCCTCGACCACATCATCGCCCATCCCCGCATCCGCTGGGTCGGCAACGCCAACGAGCTCAACGCCGGCTACGCCGCCGACGGATACGGTCGCCTGCGCGGAATGTCGGCTTTGGTAACGACATTCGGCGTCGGCGAGCTCTCGGCGGCCAACGCGATCGCGGGCAGCTACGCCGAACAGGTACCTGTCGTGCACATCGTCGGCGGCCCGTCCAAGGACGCCCAGGGCACCCGCCGGGCGCTGCACCATTCGCTCGGCGACGGGGACTTCGAGCACTTCTTCCGGGTCAGCCGCGAAATCACCTGCGCCCAAACTAATCTCATGCCCGCGACGGCCCGCCGCGAGATCGACCGGGTGTTGTCGGAGGTGCGTGAGCAGAAGCGCCCCGGCTACATCCTGCTGTCCACCGACGTGGCGCGCTTCCCCACCGAGCCGCCGGAGGCGCCGTTGACCCGCTACACCGGGGGCACCAGTCCCCGCGCGCTGGCCATGTTCGTCGAGGCGGCGAGCGCACTCATCGGCGACCACCAGGTCACGGTGCTCGCCGACCTGCTGGTGCACCGGCTGCAGGCGATCAAGGAACTCGAGGCGCTGCTGGCCGCCGACGTGGTGCCGCACGCCACGTTGATGTGGGGCAAGAGCCTGCTCGACGAGAGCTCACCCAACTTCCTGGGCATCTACGCCGGGTCGGCCAGCGCGCCGGCGGTGCGCGCCGCGATCGAGGACGCGCCCGTGCTGGTGACCGCCGGCGTCGTGTTCACCGACATGGTCAGCGGCTTCTTCAGCCAGCGCATCGACCCGGCCCGGACCATCGATGTGGGCCAGTATCAGAGCAGCGTGGCCGGGGAAGTCTTCGCGCCGTTGGAAATGGGCGCCGCGCTCGACGCGCTGGCCACCATCGTGGCCCGGCGCGGGGTCTCGTCGCCGCCGGTGGTCTCGCCGCCCGCCGAGCCGCTGCCGCCGCCCCCGCCCCGCGACGAACCGCTGACCCAGAAGATGTTGTGGGACCGCCTGTGTGTGGCCCTCACACCGGGCAACGTGGTGCTCGCCGACCAGGGCACCTCCTTCTACGGCATGGCCGACCACCGGCTGCCGCAGGGCGTGACGTTCATCGGTCAACCACTATGGGGCTCAATCGGTTACACGTTGCCCGCCGCGCTCGGGGCGGCCGTGGCGCACCCGGACCGCAGGACGGTGTTGATTATCGGCGACGGCGCGGCGCAACTGACCGTCCAGGAGCTGGGCGCCTTTTCGCGCGAGGGCCTGACCCCCGTCATCGTGGTGGTCAACAACGACGGCTACACGATCGAGCGGGCGATCCACGGCCAGACCGCGCCCTATAACGACATCGTGAGCTGGCAGTGGACGGACGTTCCCCGGGCGCTGGGCGTCACCGACCACTTGTCGTTCCGGGTGCAGACCTACGGCGAGCTCGACGACGCCCTGACCGCAGCGGCGCAGCACCAGGACCGCATGGTGTTCGTCGAGGTGATATTGCCACGGCTCGAAATCCCCAACCTGCTCGTCGACCTCGTCCGACCGACGTCACCGGACGGCAGCCCCCGGCGCTGACGGCCTAGCGCGACGAGTTCGGCGTTCGCTCCGGGCTGGAGGAGCGCAGGATGGCCTGCACCGTGCGCCGGCAGCGACCGCAGTCGGCGCCCGCCCCACAGGCCTGGGCGACTTCCTTGGTCGTCGACGCCCCGCATTCCACGGCCTCGGTCACGGTTTGGCTGGTGACGCCGTTACACAGGCATACGAACACCGGCGAGCCCTCAGTCCGCCCCGATGCGCATCATGTCGAAGAATCGGCCGACGAACAGCGGCGGGTAGGCACCGATGCCCGCGCCGGACATCCATTGCGCCGCGGCATCGGGGTGGTCGATCCAGCGCCGCGCGCTTTCCTCGTCGGGAAACTCCTGCAGGATCAGCACCTCGTGATCGTCGTCGAAAGCCTGGAATACCCACGTCTTTCGGATTCCGGCGGTGGTGAATCTGTCTATCGCCGTGCCGACTTCGGAGGTCAGCAGGGACACGTCGTTGACCGACGCGATGGCGGCCACCACGACGCCCGGTGCCGCAGGGGTTTTCGGTGGCTGCGCGATGAACCTGTCGACGATCTCGCCGGCGAAGACCGCGGGTATGTCCTCGACGCCGGCCTCGTCGAACCAGTCGAAGAAGACCCGGGAGCGCAACAGCTCCACGATCGGCTCCCTGCTGTGGACGCCGATCATCACCAACACCCGCCCGTGGTCATGTGTCGAGGTGTAGACGAGCACATGGTGTGCACCGATGTCGGCCAGGGCGGCCTTATTGCGTTCCAGCAGCGGCCAGACCCGGGTCGGGTCGGGGACGCGATAATCCGACGCGATCACCATTGAATGAATGTCGCCGTTGTTCACCGCAGTTGGTCCTTCATCACTTTCCCTGTGGCGTTGAGTGGAAGTGAATCAAGGAACTCTACCGCGCGCGGCACTTTGAACCCGGCCATCCGGTCCCGGCACCAGCCGATCAGCTCTTCGGCGCTGACATCGGCATTACGGACCACGAAAGCCTTGCCCACCTGGCCCATCCGCTCATCGGGGACACCGATGACGGCCGCCTGCGCGACGGCCGGGTGGCTGAGCAGGAAGCCCTCGATCTCGGCCGGGTAGGCGTTGAATCCACCGACGATGAACATGTCCTTTTTCCGGCCGACGATGCGCAGCCGACCGGCCTCGGTGAATTCCCCTAGATCCCCGGTGTGCAGCCACCCCTCGCCGTCGATCGCTTGGGCGGTGGCCTCCGGTTCGTCGAGGTACCCCTGCATGACTCCGTAGCCGCGGACCAGCACTTCGCCGTCGTCGGCGATGCGCACCTCGACCCCGTCGCACGGCACGCCCGCGGTGGTGGCCACATCCTCGAAGGAGTCGCCCGGCAGCGAAAGGGTGACGTTGCCGGCTTCGGTCAGGCCGTAACCCGTCATCAACGTCTGGAAGGGCAGCTCGTCGTGGATGCGCCGCACCAGCTCGACGGGAATGTCCGCGGCGCCGGTCACCCCCGCACGCAACGACGACAGCTTGGACTTGTCCCCCACCGTCAGCAACGAGTGATACAGCGTAGGCGGTCCGGGAAGCATTGTAATACGTTCGCGTTCAATGAGGTTCACGACGATGTCGACGTCGAACACCGCGACGGGCAGCATCGTCGCACCGCGCAGGAAAGAGGTCACCAGGCCGGCCTTGAGCCCGAAGGTGTGGAAGTACGGGTTGATCTGGAGATAGCGGTCGCCCGCGCGCAGGTCCGCGAGCGTCGCCCACTCCTCGTACATGCGCAGCGTCTGGCCGTGATTCAGCATTGCGCCCTTCGGGCGCCCGGTGGTGCCCGAGGTGAAGATGATGTCCGAGGTATCGGTGCCGCGCACCGGACGCTCGAACGGTGAACCGCTGGACAGGAAGTCGGACTTCAGGTCGATGACCGGCACCCCGGCGGGGGCGGTGTAATCCTGGTTCAGAAAGCCCTTCTGGACCAGGACCGCCTTCACCTTGCTGCGGCCGATGATGTCACCGGCCTCTTCGGTCTTGAACCGGGTGTTGACCGGGACGAGCACACCGCCCGCGGTGAGCAACCCGAACGCGGCGATGATCCACTCGGCCGAATTCGGTGCCCAGATCGCGACCCGGTCGCCCTTTTCGATGCCGAGGTCAGCGAAAGCGCCTGCGGCGCAACGAATTCGCTTGACGACTTCGGCGAAAGTCAAACGCAGCGGACCGTCGACGACTGCTTCCGCATCGCCGAAGCGGTCCGCTGCGCTCAAGACCATCTCGGGGATGGTCTGCCATGCCTGGTTTGGCCGGTCGGTCACACCGTGACGAGCCGACCGAGGTTGCCGCCCATGATCTTGGCCTGGTCGTCAACGGACAGGTGCGACAGCGCGTTGACGTAGTACGTCGGCTCCGCCAGGCCCTCCGGGTGCGGCCAGTCCGAGCCGTACAAGACCTGATCCACACCGACGAGGCTGATCAGGTCGTCGATGCCGTCCTCGAAGAACGGGCTGACGTGGATCCGGTTCTTGACCGTCTCGACGGGGTCGCTCGGGAAGGCCTCCGGGGCCTTCCGGAAGACCTCGGCCAGGCCGTCGAGCAGCGGGGTCATCCACTTCGAACCGGCCTCGACGATCGCGACCTTCAGCTTCGGGTGGCGGTAGAGCGCGCCGTGGATCACCCACGAGCCCACCGCATCCTGGATCGGGCGCCATTCGTTGAGAATGTTCATCGCATTCGTCTGGAACGGCAGCATTTCCTGTTCGGCGCCGTCCCACTCGGAGGTGTAGCGCGAGTAGCCGCTGTCGCTGGAGTGCATGCCGACCAGCACGTCGTGCTCGACGACCCTTTCCCAGAACGGGTCGAACTCGGGCACCGCGAACGACCGCGGGCCGCGGAAGCCGGGGACGGGAGCCGGGCGGATCAAAATGGCGCGGGCGCCGCGCTTGACCGCCCACTCCAGTTCCTCGATCGCCTTCTCCACGATCGGCAGCGTGATGACCGGCGTGGTGAAGATGCGGTTCTGGTAGTTGAAGCCCCAGACCTCGTCGAGCCACTCGTTCAACGCGTGAACCAGGACGTGGATGGCGACCGGGTCGTCGCGCAGCCGCTCCTCGAGCAGGCTGGCCAGCGTCGGGAACATCAGCGTGCGGTCCAGGCCCAGCTCGTTCATCTTCTCCAGCCGCGGGCCGGGTTCGAAGAACGCCGGTATCGCGCGCATCGGCTCGCCGAACAGTTCGCGCTTGGATTTGCCGTCCGGGTTACCGAACTTGAAGTACTCCTCCCAGGCACCCGGCCGGGCGACGACCTCGAAGGTCGGGTTGGGAATGTAGTTGCTGATTTGGCCGCGGATGGCGATCTTCGTCCGCCCGTTGACCTGCACGTACTGGACATAGTCCTTGTACGCCTTGGGCAAGAACTTGGTCAGCGCTTCCGGCGGCTCGTACAGATGGTTGTCCGCGTCAAAGATCGGAAACGGGACGTCTTCCCGGTGCGACAACTGCCCCATGAAATCCTCCTTCTTGATTTGTGAGAATACTATTCTCTACAGGCGCCTAACCGCAACGTGCCCCCGCCGAACCGCTGTTCGACGAGGTCAGCACGACACGTAGATCTTGTAGGTGGCGGTGGCCGGTTCCCCGGGCTTGTCGGTCTTGTAGCCGTTGGCGGTGCCGCTGACGGTGAATTTGTCGCCCGTCATGCTCATGTCGCCGGTCCCGTCGCCGCCCCGGGAGTACATCCCGGTGAAGCCGCCCACATTCTGGATGTGCACCGACTCGACCGTCGCCGGTTGCGCGCTCTCGTCGACGATGAGCTTGGCGCCGGCAAAATCGCTACCGATGTCGATGGTCCGGGTCCATTCGCGTTGACCGCACTTGACGATATGAAAATTCCGGTCGTTGCCGTTGACGGTGACGGATGCCGTGCCGGCGAGTTGGGTCGGCGGTCGCGACGTGCACGCCGCGACCAAGGTAATGGTCAGGACCGCAGTGGCGGCCGCGATGGGACTCCGCACCGAGTCACCTCAATTCTCGCCGGCGAAAGTTCGTGGGCTGCAGCGATGATGTTATTCTCGCGAAAAGAGAATGCCAATATCGGGTTCTTGCCGAGGAGCGATAACAAGAACATGGTGGACCTGGAGATCGACGACGGGTTGGCCGTGGTCACCATCGACCGCCCGCACGCGCGCAACGCCATTGGCCTGGACACCATGGACCAGCTGGAGAAGGCGCTCGACGCGGCGGCGGATGCGCAGGCGCTGGTGATCAAGGGCGGCGGGGACAAGGCCTTCGTCTCCGGCGGTGACCTCAAGGAACTGAGCGCGCTGCGGACCGAGGAGGACGCCGCGGCGATGGCCCGGCGGATGCGGTCCATCTGCGACCAGCTGGCGGACTTCCCCGCCCCCGTCATCGCCGCGCTCAACGGTCACGCGCTCGGGGGCGGCGCCGAAGTCGCGGTCGCCGCCGACATCCGGGTGGCCGCCGACGACATCAAGATCGCCTTCAACCAGGTGCAGCTGGAGATCATGCCGGCCTGGGGCGGAGCCGAGCGGCTGGCCGCGCTGGTCGGAAAGAGCAAGGCGCTGCTGTTGGCCGGTTCGGGAACCGCCCTCGGCGCGGCCGAGGCCGAGCGGATCGGCCTGGTGGACCGGGTGCTGCCCCGCGCCGTCTTCGACTCACCCGACGAAGGATGGCGAGCGGTCGCGAGGTCGCTGGCCCGCCGCCCGGCGACGGAGATAAAGCGCGTAATCCGCGGAGTTTCTCCTGATGAGGCGATAGCATCCTTTGCGCGACTATGGGTTGCCGACCCACACTGGCAGGCCGCAGAACGGGTCATGAACCGCAACACCAAACCGCGCCCGGCAGCCGGAGGAGCGTCATGACCATGAACTTGAAGACGGTGCTGGGCGTCGGCCCCGCCATCTCGTTGGCCTGTCTGTTGGCCGCGGCGGGAGTGCTGGCGGGAAGCGGGCGGGCACACGCCGATGACCCCGTCATGCATCACGTCAGGTACACCGTCACCGCGCAGAATCCGATTTACACCAGCATCTATTACCTGGACCATCAGCCGGCCAAGTTCTCCGATTACAGCCACAACCCCTATTCGTTCACGCCACACGTCGACGTCGACCTCGCCCCGGGCAAACCGTGGGGCTTCGATCTGGACATGTCGGACCCCGATCATTACGCCATGGTCGTGGCGAGCACGGGCACGGAGCCCGGCACGCCGGGGCTTCACTGTGAGCTGGCGGTAGACGGCGCCGTCGTCGTATCCAAGGACGGCCCCAAAGGCGTGCTCTGCTCGCTGCGTAACTGGTGAACCAGCCAGGTCTCCGGCACACCCTCGATCGGTTGCGGTTCGCCTTCCAGGCGGCGCAGGTAGTTTTCGACCAACTCCACCGTCTCGGCATGGCCGGCGGACATGCCGATCGCCTGCTCGAGCACCAGAAAGCGCGAGAGGCTGCTCATCAGCACCGTCCACACCACCGGGGGGATGTCGATGTCCTGGCCCTCGTCTTGAATCCTGGAGCCGTAGCGCTCCAGCGCCGTCGCCACCGCTTGGCGCTGGTCTTCGCGGAAACGCTCTGCGTAATAAGCGATTTCGGCCCGCATGTCCTTACGGTGGTTGGCCAGCGCCATGAATTCCATGGAAATCCGGGTGAAGGCGGGGTCGGTGCCGAATCGCCACAGCGCCCACAGCGGCTGTGGCAACTTCAGCATTTGCGCGTGCGCCTCAAGGGCCTCTTCGGCCCGGCGGCGGAACACCTCGAGGAACAGCTCTTCCATGGTGCGGAAGTAGTAGTGCACCAGCTGGGGTTTCAATCCCGCCCGGCCCGCCAGCCGGCGCGACGTCACCGCGGCATACCCCTCTTCGAGCATCAGCTGCTCGGCAGCATCGAGCAACAGACCACGGTTTTTCGCGTCCGGCGCCCCGATCCTGCGGGCCGATGTCATGTCCCTGCTCCGTACTGTGTGCCATCCCGTGCCGACCACACGGATCGTATCGTGGCGCGGCGTTGCGATCTTGACCCTGACATTACCGCCATGCTAAGCAGGTGCTCAGCATATTTTCGATCTCGTAATCACGCGGCGATACCGCTTGCCCCGGTACACCACCGGTTAACCCAGCCCAGGGGGACGCACTGAAGATGAGCAACTTCGAGACGATTGACTTCTTCACCGATCCGACTTTGGTCCCGGATCCGCATCCGTACTTCGACTACCTGCGGAGCCAAAACCCCGTGCTGCGGCTGCCGCACTACGGCGTCGTCGCCGTCACCGGCTATGACGAGGCCTGCGAGATCTACAAGGACCCCGACACCTTCTCCAACATCGTCGCGCTCGGGGGGCCGTTCCCGCCGCTGCCCTTCACGCCCGAAGGCGACGACATCAGCGCCCAGATCGATGCGCACCGCAGCTCCTTCCCGATGAACGAGCACATGGTCACGATGGACCCGCCGGACCACACCAAGGCCCGGTCGGTGCTCGCCAAGCTGCTGACCCCGAGCCGGCTCAAGCAGAACGAGGAGTTCATGTGGCGCCTCGCCGACCGTCAGCTCGACGAGTTCCTCGGCATCGGTGAGTGCGAGTTCATCGCCGAATACTCCAAGCCGTTCGCCACTTTGGTGATCGCCGACCTGCTCGGGGTGCCGGAGGAAGACCACAAGGAGTTCCGCACCGTCCTGGGCGCCGACCGGCCGGGCGCGCGGGTGGGCGCGCTGGACCACGAATCGGTGGGCATCAACCCCCTCGAGTGGCTCGACGACAAGTTCTGTCACTACATCGAGGATCGGCGCCGTGAGCCGCGCGGCGACGTGCTGACCTTCCTGGCCGAAGCGAAGTACCCGGACGGGTCGACGCCCCCGGTGATAGAGGTGGTCCGCTCGGCGACCTTCCTCTTCGCCGCGGGGCAGGAAACCACGGCCAAGCTGCTCAGCGCCGCCCTGCAGGTGCTCGGTGACCGGCCCGACATCCAGCAACAGTTGCGGGACGACCGCAGCCTGATTCCCGGGTTCATCGAGGAGTCGCTGCGCATGGACAGCCCGGTGAAGAGCGACTCACGCCTGGCCCGCAAGGCCACCAGCATCGGCGGTGTCGACATCCCCGCCGGCACCGTGGTCATGATCCTGCCGGGCGCCGCCAACCGCGACCCGCGCCGCTTCGACAACCCGCACGAATTCGACCTGCGCCGCAAGAACGTTCGCGAACACATGGCGTTCGCCCGCGGTGTGCACTCGTGTCCCGGCGGTCCGCTCGCCCGCGTCGAGGGCCGTGTCTCGATCGAGCGGATCCTGGACCGCATGCCGCACATCGAAATCAACGAAGCCCATCACGGGCCGGCCACCGAGCGCCGCTACAGCTACGAGCCGACGTACATCCTGCGGGGCCTCAGCGAACTGCACCTGACGTTCACCACCGCCGACGCGGTCGCGCCGGTCGCCTAGGGGTTCGACGCTCGCGAGCGCTACCGGACCTGCAGTCCCACGAAGTAACTGCCGAGCAAGACCACCGCGATCAGCACCACCCACGCGTCGGTGAGTCGGCACAGCAGGACCGGGGCGTCTCGCACCTCCATGAACTCGCGAAAGATGATGCGCACCTTGACCAGTGCGATGACGATGACGCTCGACGTGACCACGGCGCTGGACTTCAGCAATCCGCCGGCGGAGTGGTCGATCCCCAGATAGGCCAGCGTCAACGCGGCCAGGATCACCCAGACCAACAACAGCCTCTTGTTGAGTTTCACTGGGCTCACCTCACCACGTAGAGCAGCGCAAAGATCAGCACCCACAGGAAATCGATGGTGTGCCAATAGGTTGCGCAGGTTTCGACAAGGTTTTGGTCCCGCCGCGCCGGGCTCAGAAGTTGGTAGACGATGACGCCGAGCACGACGAAGCCGATCAGCAGGTGCACGAAGTGGATGCCGGTGAGGAAGAAATAGAACATGAAGAAGTCGTTGCTGTCGATGCCGTTTCCGGCGTGGACCAGTCGCGCCCACTCGAGCACCTTGAACGACAGGAAGACTGCGCCGAATGCGGCCGTGATGAAGACATCCCGGAGCGCCGGCCGGTAGGCGCCGGCGCGCGCCGACTGCACACACCGCGCCACCGACCATGAGCTGAGCAACAACACCAATGTGTTCAAGACCCCGACGCGCAGGTCGAGCTGAGCCTGTGAATGCAGGAACAGCTCGGGGTTGCGGCCGCGGGAGAACAGGTAGAAGCCGAAATACGCGGTGAACACCAGGGTTTCGAACAGGACGAACGCCCACATGTCGGGCTGGCCCGGCACAGCCCTCGCGCGCGCCGGCTTGCCGGCCAGGCCGGTCACTGCGCCACCGGACCCTTGGCCGGCAGGTCCGGCAGCACGCCGGTCCCGAAGTCTTCGCGGCGGATCATCTGGAACAGCATGACGATGAACGTGACCTGGTAGATGCCGAACACCACCATGTCGAGCCACCACGCGATCTCGCCATCCCACGCGAACACGCCGCGCCGGAAGATCCAGCACGGCGCCACGACCACCTCGGTCAGCGCGTTGCACAGGTTGAGATAGCCGAACCACTTGGGAAATACCCGATTCTTGTCGAGCAGGATCGCCACCATCCAGATGAGCGAGCCGATCAGAAACACCCCCATCGTTCCGTCAAAAGACAGGAACGCGAAGTCATACAGCCAGCCGATCACCCGGGGATCGCGGTCCGGTCGCAGCGTGCCGACGATCAGCGCGATGTTGAGCAGCAGCATGCCGGGTACCGCGCTGAGCGAGTAGATGAGCAGATACGAGTAAGCGAACGCCCGGCTGACCGACATGCGCCGCATCGAATAGGCGATGAGGGCGTTGTTGACCGCGATCATGCCGCTGATGGCGAAGATGACGCCGAAGCCGACGGGTATGCCGAGGCGACGTTCGGCGAACCAGTGGACCTGTGTCGCGAGATCCCAGGTGGGTTCCGGCGGCGGCTGGACCTGCGCCACGATGAAGAACATGGGGAAGAAGAGGCCGTAGAACACCATGAGCACCCCCCACGCCAGCCACAGCTCTCGCTTGGGGTCGCGGCGCAGGTGCCAGCCGATCCGGTGATGCAGCGGGCCCGGGGGCGGCGTGGCCGGGGACGGCGGCGGTGTGATCACCGCGCTCATGCGGTAGCCAATTCCGTTGGGCGATCACGGCTGTCGGCCCGCTCGCGGTAAACGGCTCGACCCAGGACAACACCCATCACGATGATCCACAGGGCAATGGCGGCGTTTTTCACCCAGAACGACAGCAAGCCGTCCCACGCCAGCGGGCCGGTCAACGCCACGCCGACGAAGGACGCCGGCGCCAGCGCGGCCGCCACCAGCAGGTTGAAGTGGGCCACCCAGCGGTTGAACACCGGGCGCGACTTGTCATCGAAATAGATTGCCAGGGCCAGGATTACGCACTGCCCGATGAAGAACGGGACCAGAATGGTGAAGGTGATCCAGCCGAGATCGTTGAGCAGCTGGGTCAACTCGGGGCTGCGCTCCGGTCGAAAGGCGGCCAGCAGCCAGCAGACGTTGGCAACGAGAAACAACGTCGGACCACCGGCCGCGCACCCGAGCATCGCGTAGGAGAAGATCGGCGTCCGATGCGCCATGCGGCGAATCTGCAGCACGATCAGGGCCAGGATCGGCACGAGGCACACGCCGAACCAATTGAACAGGATCATGCTGGAACGGATCTGGGGAATATGCGCCGGATCGCGGTAGAACGCGGCCACCTGTTCGGCCGACATGGTGGGTGACATCGGCGGGTTGAACCCTGGAAACAGGAAGAAGGACGCGATCCACAGGATCAGCGCCGCCGGCAACGTCCAGAGCAGAATCAGCTCGCCATCGGTCCGCCGCGCGGCGGTTCGCACCGATTGGCTACCGCCCCCGTCGTTTCCGCCGACGTCGGACATCGGCACTCCTTCCCCGCACGAAATCGCCGCCGAAACCCGGCTAGTGAGCGAAGCTAGCCGATCGGCTAGCCAGGGTCAATAGCGTCGTCTAGTCTCGGTGCGTGGGAACAGCGCGGCAGCCGGACACCGGTGAGCAATTCTGGCTCATCGAGCACAGTCCTGCCCGGACACGGGTACTCGATGCCGCGCTGGATCTGATCGCCAACCACGGCGTGAGCGGTACGTCACTGCAGATGATCGCCGACGCCGTCGGTATCACGAAAGCTGCTGTCTACCATCAATTCCGGACCAAAGAGCAGATCGTGATCGCCGTGACCGAGCGCGAACTCGGCCGGCTCGAGCCCGCGCTGGAGGCGGCCGAAGCGTACGACGACGGGCCGCAGGCTCGAGATGCGTTGCTGGTGGGCGTGATCGAGATGGCCGTTCGGGACCGCCGGCTGGTGCGCACGCTGCAATTCGATCCCGTCGTCGTCCGGCTGCTGGCCGAGCACAAGCCGTTTCAACATTTCATGGACCGCCTGTATCGGGTGCTGCTGAGCGATGCGGGCCTGGACGGGCGGATCGAGGCCGCCATGTTCTCCGGCGCGCTGAGCACCGCGGTCATGCATCCGTTGGTGGCCGACATCGACGACGAGACCTTGCTCGAACGGGTTACCGATTTGAGCCGGCGCCTGCTCGGTCTGCCTCGACCATCCCGCGACTGACCGCGACGCGGCTACGTGTCGGCGCGGACCCAGCTCGAGATGCCGTCGTGCGCGATACAGATCAGGAACAGACCATCGGGCGCCTGCGCGACGTAGTTCAGATAGTTCGTGCAGTCGGAGTTTTCGTCCTTGACACCCGCCATCGGCGGTGAGCGGAACCATCGCGGCTGGTATCGCCTCGGCGAGCCGCAGAACATCAGCCGGCCCGGCTCCGAGGCGAAGGAGACGTATCCGTCGGCGACACCGAAGGCGTAGTAGGTGGTGTTGTCACACGGTGCGCCGAGAACCTGATGGGGCATGATGCCCGGGGTGCAGGCTGGGTAGTCGCAGACGGTGGGCCCGGCCGAGGCTGGCGGCGCCGCCACCACCCCGGCGCCGAGCAACGCGGCAACCATAGCCACGATTGATCGCACCCGATTACTCTGCCACACCTGAAAAGAAAATTCTCCTGGTTGGAGAAGATCACCTGGGCCGAACGGTGTTCGGCGACGCGCCATGCCGAAACACCGCGGTGGCCGCTCCCCGGCGAGCCGGCATTTCCGCATGTAAGGCCTCAGGTGGGCGGCCGACCGACGACGGCATTGAGCCCGCGCGGCGGTGATAAGCTGCTTCTCCGTGCACGATCCGGAGGGGCCTGACGCCGACCCACGTGAGGACGCGGCGCCAGACGAAGTTGCCCGGGCCGAAGCGCGGGCCGAGGCGGCGCGGGCACGCCTGTCGCAACTGCGCCGGGCCGCCGAAACCGGGGGCGTGGACGACGAGGACGATGCTTCCCAAGACGCCGAGCAGCGCCCCGCGAAGACCCGCAAGCGGCTACGCCTGCGGCGTCCGGGACGGCCTCGGTGGCTGCGGCGTCCCAAGCGGAAAACGGTAGCGGTCGGCGTCGGCTCCGTGCTCTTCTCGGCCTCTGTCGCCGCGACCGGTCACATGCTGTGGCAGCACCACATCGGCGTGCATAATCGCCAACTCGCCGCGGAGTTCAGTGCGGCCGCCCGGCAAGGGATCACGGCTTTCATGTCAATCGACCCCGCTCATGCCAAGGAGGATGTCCAGCGCGCGATCGATGCCTCCACCGGCGACCAGAAGAACCAGCTGGCTGTGCTGTCGACCCTGATCGTCAATAAGGCCGAGGAGACGAAGGTCGGCAGCACGGTCACCGTCGAAGCGGTCGCCGTCCAATCGTTGAGCGACAATTCGGGAGTCGTGCTGGTGGCGGCGAAGACCACTCCCACTGGGCCGGATAACGCCAAACCGCCGCCGGCCTTGTTTCGGCTCAGCGTCAACATGGACCGCGACGGCGGCCAGCTCAAAATGTCGAAAATCGAATTCCTGCGATGACTGTCGAGCATGGCTCGTCGCCGGACGACACCGAAAAGATTGACGGAGTCCAGACTTCATCCGCCGAGGAGAACGACGGGCCGCCCGCTGGCGAGGACCCGGCACGCACGGGCCGGCTGGCGGTGATTCGGCGCCGAGCCCGCCCGTATTTGGCACGGTGGCGTGCGATCGTCGCGACGGCGTTGGTGGTTGCCGCCGTGGGAGTCGCCGCAGGCGTGTACTTCTTCGTGTACCGGCCGGACCAGCAGGTCAATGACGCGGCGGCGGGCCGGGCAATCCGGGCGGCGTCAGACGGTGCGGTGGCGGCGCTGTCGTATTCCTACGACCATTTGAACCGCGATTTCGACAACGCGAAATCACATCTCACCGGCGACTTTCTGGCCTATTACAGCAAATTCGCCGACGAGGTCGTCGCGCCGGTGGCGGAGAAGGGACAATTGACGGCGTCCGCCAAGGTGATTCGGGCCGCGGTCTCGGAATTGCATCCCGATTCGGCAGTCGTGCTGATTTTCGTCGACCAGACGACGGCAAGCGTGCACAAGAAGGATCCCGAGAAAACGCAGAGCAGCGTCCTTGTCACGCTGAAAAAAGTCAATGGGTCCTGGCTGATTGCAAAATTCGACCCGTCCGGATAAGCGGGGTAGATCTTGTCCCAACCGTTACCTGGCAGGCCGAAGCGGTGTAACGTCATCGGTCGAGAACGCCGCAACCGACGGCGAAAAGGCGCCTATAGGCACTCTCGGATTACGCGCTTCGAGGAGCACCTGATGCGTTCAGTCAAAACACTCACCACCGCAACGCTGGTTGCTGCCACCGCATTCGGCGGTTTGAGCGCTGCGCCCACTGCCCAGGCGATAACCAAGGAAGACGTGGCCCTCAACGGAACCTACCGCGCCACGTCCATCGGCGATTGGGCCCAGCGAAATGACCAGTACTTCGGCGAACCGACGGTCTACCAGGTATGGACCATCAGCTCGACGTGTGACTCGACCTTGGAATGCCATGGCACGGTGACGAGCGACCAGGGATGGACCGCGCCCCTATATATGAAAGATGGGGAGATGTGGAAGGTGAGGCGCGAAGTTCCGAACTGGGAGCGGTGCGAGGACGGTACGGCGTTCCCCGGGCAGCAGCAATACTTCTTCTTCCCGGTCAATGACAATGGTGGATTCCAGATCGGCTCGCGGGTCCTCTCGGGCAAGGACAAGACGGTCGGTCCGAGCGGTGCGTGCGGGCAAAACAATTGGCTCGATATCACGATGCCGTTGCGGTTAGACCAGCTCTCCTGACCGGCCGGGCGTAGCTTCGTCGCCTCGCCCCCTGGGCCGCTTCGGCTGGCGAATTCAGGTGGGCAGCATGTCCTTCCACGTCTTGGGCGCTTTCGGAGCGACGAGATCCGACTGCTGATACAACTTCCCGTCCGGACCGACGTAACGACCGGTGTGCGGATCGTACTTTGCCACCACGACCGAGGGCGCGGGCTTAGATGCGTTGGCTCCGAACGAGCTTGGCGCGGCCTGGGGTCCGCCGCCGCCAGCCGTGTCGGCCGGTGCGGGATCGGCCGGTGCAGAGTCGGCCGGCGCGGGACCGGGAGCAACGAGCGGGGCTAACGGCAGTGCCGGCGGCGCGGCCGGCGGCGGGGGAAGTTCTCCCGCCGCAGGGACGTCGAGTGGCGCAATGGGCGGAAGGTCCGCCGACATTCGCGACATCGGCGCCAGCGCTGGTCCCGACGACGGCAACGGGGGGACGGCGGCCCCCACCGTGCCCGGCGGCGGATTTTCTCCCCGCGGCCCCGCAGGGGCACCGCGCGGCACCGCCCCCGGCGGCAGCGGCGTTCCCTCGACCGGTCCGAAGATCCTGTCATTGGTGGTGATTCGGTCATCGGGCGGCACACCCTGGGCGATCAGGTTGGGATCCAGCGGGTAGGGACCGAGGGTGTGCTGGCGCATCGCCAGCGGCATGTACGGCTTGTCGCTGTTGCAGATTTCGACGGTCGGGGCGCGCTTACCCGGGTGACCCATGCAGGGATAGTTGCGGGCACCGCGCACCGCGATCGGTGAATCCTGCGGCAGTTTGCAATACAACCCGTCCGGTGTGTCGATGTCGGTCAGATCGTCCGGGGACCGCCAGGTGTTGGGTGGCATGAAGCCGACCGTACAAATAGGTGGGTCGTCGACCGTGGCCGCGAAGTCGCCGTAAGCCCTACCGTCCGGGTGGTTTTCACCCTGAGCGGCCTGCTCGATGGCAACGCCCGACGGCAGCAGGACCAGCAGCTGCTCGATGGAAGGGTGATAGGTGACGCCGATCTGCCCGATGGTGGTCAGGTTGGCAAGCAGCACCGGCAGCGTCGGTTTGATCTGTTCGAGAAGCCGCGACGCTTCATTCGCGGCGTCAGGGCCCTTCTCCAGGATGGTGCGGAAGTGAGAATCGTTGTTCACCAACGTATCCGAGATGCCGGCGAAGCTGTGCGCCCACGTTCGGATCGAATCGGTGGTTCGCGCCTGGGTGTCCAGCAGCGGTCCGGTGTCCTCGGTGAGGGCTCGGGTGCGGTCGACGACCCCGTTGGCGTCGCGGGACAGCGTCTTCGAGGAATCGATCAGTGACCCCAGGTCGTAACCGGAACCGTTGAAGCCCTGAAAGGACTCGTCCAGCAATTGGCCGAGCTTGGTCTTCGGGATGCTTTGGACCAACGCGTTGACCTGCTCGAGCATCGGGCCGACCGGCTGCGGAATTGTCGTGTCGCGCACGGCGATAACCGACCCGTCGTGCAGATATGGCGGCGAATTCGTCTTGGGCCGTAGGTCCACGTACTGCTCACCCACGGCGGAGACACTGAGCACCTGCGCGGTCAGGTCCGACGGGACCTTGGGTGAAGTGCTAAGCGACAGCGTCGCTTTCGCGCCGGTCGGCGTCAAACCCACCGAGGTGACCTTGCCGAGCTGAACCCCGCGGTAGGTCACATTGGAAAACCGGTACAGGCCGCCGGTGGCCGGTAGCTCCAGCGTCACCGTCATCCGGCCGATGCCCAGCAGTGTCGGCGCTTGGATGTAGAACAGGACCATCGAGATCACGCCGATGGTTCCGGCGATCACGAACACCGCCAGCTGGATCCGAACGAAGCGCGTCAGCATCTATCCACCCGCTCCCGTTCCGGGCGCCTCCGCGGGCACCGGCGATTGACCAAGACCCGCGTCGGGCACCGGCGGCGGCCCGGGCAGCGGGCCCGCGTTCGGCGGCGGCCCGGGCAGCGGGCCCGCGTTCGGCGGCGGCCCGGGCAGCGGGCCGTAAGCCGACGACGGTCCGGGCACCGCACCCGGCGGTGGTGGCGGCAACGGCAATGCGTTGGGATCGATCCACGGCGGCCTCAGCGGGTTATGCAACGGATCGAGTGTGTAATTCAAGCGATACGGGTCCCCGGGCACCGGTGGTACGGGCATATCCAGCTGCCCCCAGTGGGTTCCCAGGAACAATCCCTTCTTGAGCCGCGGGATCGTGAGGTCGAAATCGAAATGCAGGTTGAAGAAGTCACCTCGGACCGCGCGGTCGACGAAGTTCTGGGTGAACGGGAACACGAACGATGCCGCGATGGCCGCGCCGAAGTCCGGTCCGACGTCGGCGAGCGCCTTGATGGTCGGCTCCAGGTTTTTGAGGTTCGTGACCAGGTCGGCCTGGGAGTCGTTGATCAGCCGGGTGGCGGTGTTGCTGAACACGCGAAGATGATCCAGGGCGGCCGTCAGGCGCGGCCGCTCCTTGATCAACACCTCCAGCGCCGGCGGTATCTTGCGCAGCGCGTCGGTGACCACGTCGCGTTGGTCGGCGAAGGTGGCGGCCAGCCGATTCAACGCCTGGATGGAGGCGACGAGGTTGTCGCGCTGGTCGTCCAGCGTGCCCACGAACGTGTCCAGGCGGGTGATCAGATCGCGCACCGCGCCCTCGCGCCCGGACAGGGCGGCAGAGAAATTGTGGATGACCTCGCCGATCTGTCCCAATCCGCCGCCGTTGACGACCGCGCCCAACGACGACAGCGTCTGCTCCGTCGACGGGTAGGCCGACGACCGGCTGAGTGGGATGGTGGCGCCGGGCTGCAGCCGTCCGCTGCCCTGCTGACCGAGCGGTGTGTTGAGCTCCACATGCATCGAGCCCAGCAGGCTGGTCTGACCGACGGTGGCTACCACGTTGGCGGGGACCACGACATCGCGCTTGACCGAGATCTCGACGTCGGCGTGCCAGCCTTGCACCCGCATCGTGCCGACGCTGCCGACGACGACGTCATCGATCATCACGGGCGAATTCGATTCCATCGTCCCGACATTCGGAAGTTCGACGTGGTAGATGTTGGCTCCGGGACCGCGTCCGACCGCACCGGGCAGCGGTAGCGAATTCAGGCCGTGGAATGCGCAACCCGTCGTCGTCAACGCCACGCAACAGCCGACGGTGAACACCCGCCGAGCGACCACTCGAGCGATCATTGTTGTGGCCCCTCGTCTGGGAGCAGCATGCCCGACACGGTCGGCGCCGGTGGTGGCGGCACCGGTGTCGACGGCGGCGGTGGCAGCGGCATCGCCGCGCCCGGTATCCGCTCCGGCGGCACCGCCCCCGGCGGTCCCACCGGATCACCCGGCAGGCCGGTATAGGCCGACACCTCAGGCGGGATCTCGGGCGGTCCGGGTTTCGGGCCCTCGCCGCCGGGCGCCAAGCGCGGTTCGGTGTAGAGAACCCTGGCCGGGTCGACCGACTTCGATATGAACGGGTTGATGGGAATTGGCGAATTGTTCCAGCTCGTCTGCCGCAGCCCCGGCCCCAGGAACAGGGAGCACAGCTTGCCCGATTCGACCGCGGTGATGTTCTCGATGGCACCGATCTGCGTGCAGCCCGGAGTGGACAGCAGAACCTGACCGCCCCACGTGGGATTCGACATATTCATCAGCCCGAACCCGCCGACGATGGTTCCGGTGTCCGCGTTGTAGTCGTTGAAGAAGTTGCCGAACGCGTTCGGCGCGCCGTGCAGAATGTTTTCCAGGGCCATGTGGTGATCGACCAGGTTCTGCGTGACATCGGCCAACCGGGCGATCTGCTCGCTGGTCTGGTTGCGCGTCCCGGCGATGAAACGCCGCACCTCGCCGACCGCCGTCGACAGATCGGTCAGCGCCGCATCCAGATCGGATTTGCTGTCGTTGACCACGCTGGTGAGCGTTGCGAGGCGACCGTTGAACTGCTCGATCTGCACGTTGCTGTCGCGCAGCGCGCCGACGAAGGTCTGCAGGTTCTTGATGATGTCGACGATGTTGCCGCTGCCGTTGGCGAGGATCCGGCCCACCCCGGACAGTTGAGCGAGCGTTTGCCGCAGCTTGTCGCCGTTGCCGTCGAGCGCGTCGGCGGCACTGTCGATGAACCGGCCCACCGATGTGCCCGAGACCCCGCTCTTGGGTCCCAAATCCGTTGCCAGGCGCATCAACTGGGTTTTGACTTCATCCCACTCGACCGGCACCGCGGTCCGTTCGACGGGGATGACCGCCCCGTCGCGCATGACCGGCCCACTGTCGCGATATGCCGGCGAGAGCTGGACGTAGCGAGCTGCCACCAGATTCGGCGCGACGATCACCGCCTTGGCGTCCGCCGGAATGGGCACGCCGCGGTCGACCTTGAGGACCATCTTGGCCTGGGTGCCCTGCGGCTGAATGGATTTGATGTTGCCGACCTTGACACCGGACACCCGCACCTCGTCATGGGGATAGATCGCGGTGGCGGTGGTGAAATACGCGGTGATCGTGCGTGGCCCGAAGAACGTGTTCCGGACGACCATGGCGGCGCCGGCAATGATCAGCCCGACCAGGACGGCCGCCGTCACGGCCGCCAGCCGCTTGCGCGGAATCCGGGAGATCCGGGAGCTCACTGTGATCCTCCGATCCGTCCGCCCAACGTGCAGCCAGGGCACTGTGGAATGAGGTTGTACGGCCAGGGGGTCAGGGCCCGAGGTACCGGTGACGGGAAGCCGGGGCCCTTGGAGGTATCGAAGGTGCGGAATCCCCAGAGGTAGTCGAACAACTCCTGGAAGAGTTGCGGAACAAGGAAGTTCGGGGCGAACGCCTGGTAGGCGTACATACCGGAGATTGCCTCGCCGACTGTGATCTGGAATTTGGCGAGGCCCGGCAGCGCTTTGCCGATGTTGTCGCGGTTCTTCTCCAGGACGCCGGTCACCCGGTTCAGCCGCTCCAGAGTAGGTGCGAGTGTGGCTTCGTTGTCGTGCACCAACCCCGTGAGCTGCTTGGCCACCACCGAGGTGTTGGCCAGCAGGTCGACGATCTCTTGCCGGCGTGCGACCAGCACTTGGAGCAGGGAATCGGAGTTGAGGATGAGCTTGTTGACCTGCATGCTGCGTTCCGAAAGTATCCCGGTGACGTCGCCAGCGCTCTTGAACAACTCGCCCAGGTTCTTGTTGCGGCTGTTGAGGGTTCGCGATAGCCGGGTGAGCGCGTCGAAGGCCGGCCCCATCTGGGGTGCGATCTGGTCGAGCGTCGCCGCCAGCGTGTCCAGCGACTGATTCAGCGCGGTGGTGTTGGTGCCGGCCGTGTCCGACGTCAGGTCACTGACCGCTTCGCTCAGCGAATAGGGAGAAGACGTGCGCGAGACGGGGATCAGCGTCATCGGGTGCATCGTGCCGCTGCCGGCGGACTCCACCGTCAGCATTCGCTCGCCCAGCAGCGTGCCGGTGCGGATGTGCGCGGAAGTCTCGGAGCCGAGCAGGATGTTGCCCTTCATCGCGAACGTCACCAGAGCGTCGCCATGGCTGAGCTTCACATCCGAGACGGAGCCGACCTTCATGCCCGACACGATCACGGGGTTGCCTACCGCCAGGCCGCCGGCTTCGGTGAACAGCGCCTGGTAGCGCACCATCGTCGCCCATTGGATGAATCGGTCGGGCGACAGTCCGACCAGGATGACCATCACCGCCAGGACGACGCCGATGAGTCCGGGCTTGACGAGCCCAGCTCCGCGATACTTGAGCATTAGGGTTCCGTGCACCTTCCTGCATCTGACCTGAAGATGTTGGCGCGCACGGTCTTACCTGAAAGATCCGTGCCGCGGAGCCCGAACTGGCAGAGGTAGTACGGGATGGTGGCGCCGTTCACGCCGAGCCGGACGAGCTTTCGGTAGTTCTGCGGTGCCTTCGCGATCGCGGCGTCGAGGCGGTCCCTGTCGCCATCGAGGATCGGCGCCAGCCGGTTCAACTGGGCGATGGTGCCCGACAGCGGCGGGCGGGCCTCGGCCAGCAGATCCGCCAGCGAGGCTGTCCCCTTGTCCAGGGCGTCAATTGCGGACCCGATCGTGTCCCGGTCACCCGACAGGCCGCTGACAAGCTGCTCGAGGCGATCGATCGCGCCGGAGAACTGCTTGCCGTCCTTGGCAACCGTGCCGATCACGATGTTGAGGTTGTCGATCAGTTGCTGCACGGTTTGGTCGTTGTCGGCCAGGGCATTTGAAAACGAGGTCGTTTTGGAGAACAGCGACTCGAGTGTTCCGCCCTGACCCTGGAAGACCTGCAACAACCCAGACGTCAGCTCGTTGACATCGCGCGCATTCAGGCCCTGCGTAACGGGTTTCAGCCCGCCGAGCAGCAGATCGAGGTCGAGCGCTGGAGCGGTGCGGCTGACCGGAATCTGACCCCCTGCCGGCAGCCGCTTGGGCGAGCCGGGACCGTCGACGAGTTCGAGGTAGCGATCACCCACCAGGTTGAGGTAGCGGACCGCCGCCCTGCTGCCCTCGGTGAGGACGACGTTGCGGTCGGCGTCGAACTTCACCACAACCTTCTTGTCCGGCTGCAGCGACACACTGTTGACGGTGCCCACCCGGATCCCGGCGACCCGCACCGATTGGCCCGGCTTGAGACGCGAGACGTCGGTGAACACCGCCGAATACTCGGTCACAGAACCCGTCCGGTACTGGCCGAAGATGAAGAACAGGAAGGCGGTAAGCATCGCCATCACGACCGCAAAGATCGTGAACTTGATCAGCGTTGCGCGCGTTCTCATCCGGGCTGTCCGATCTGCGCGGAGTTACGTGGCGGTCCGGCGATCGGCCCGTACAACAGCTGCTTGAGGAGATCGGAGTTGATCAACAGCTGCGGGTTTCCGTAGTTCACGGGATTCGCGCCGGTATCGGCAATCAGCTGCGGTGGGGCCGTGTTGAACGGCAGCTTCGGCAAACCGACGCACTGCGGGCCGCCCGTCGCCGCAACCTTGGGCAGGTTCGTCGGATAGCGGTAACGCTCGGCGCCCCACGTGAGGCTCGCCGAGATGTTGATGCTCGGTTCCGACAACGGCGCCCCATGCGATATCTGTACGAGCCCCGCGAAAGCGCAGTTGAGCGCCGGAGCGTACTCATTGGTCAGATCGGTCGTCGGCACCAGCAGATGCAAGACATTTGTCAGCGGTTGGCGGTTCGTCGACAACACGTCATTGCCGATGTCGGCCAAGCCGATCGCGCTGATCAGCAACGCATCCAGGTTGTGCTGTTCATCGACAAGTGTCTTGCTGATCCGGGTCGCATTGGCGGCGGTCTTAATGAGGTCGGGTGCCGCGTCGGCATAGGCGTTGGACACCGCCGGCAAGACAGCGAGGTCGTGCCGGAACGCGGGCAGGCTCGGCTCCAGCCTGGCCAGGAACGAATCCAGGTCGCTCAGCGACTGGCCAAGCTGTGGACCCCGCCCGCTGAACGCCTGTGCCAGCGCACCAAGCGACTCGTTGAGCTTGGGCGGGTCGATGTGGCTCAGCACCGACACCAATTGCTGGAATACGGTGTTGATTTCGACCATGACGTGCTGGCCCCGCAGCGTCTGGCCGCTGCGTAGCCGTTGGGCCGAGGGCTGGTCGGGCGGGACCAGCTCGACGGACTTCGCGCCGAATACCGTCGACGAGGCGATATTGACGAGCACGTTGCCGGGGATGAAGTGCATCTGCGACGGGTCCATCGCCAAGTGAATGGCGGCCTCACCGTTGGGCAGCGGCTGGATTGAGGACACCTTGCCCACCTGCACGCCGCGCATCTTGACCTTGGCGTCGGGGTTCATGACCAGGCCGGCTCGTTGCGAGATGACCGTCACCGGCACGGTGGTGGTGAAGGAGCCCTGAAACAGACCCACCGCGACGGCGAAGATCAGACCGATGATGAGGACGGTGGCCAGTCCGAGCAAGGGTGGCAGGTAGTTGCGCCCGGCCGGCGGCCGCGCATGGCCGGTGCGCGCCGGTCGCCCCCCGACCGCGCCGCGACCGGCCGGAACATTCTGCGTCATTGCTGTTTCACCTCCTCTGCTAACCGGACAGGTTGAAGTTGCCGTTCGTACCGTAGATAGAAAGCGAGACCAACAGGGTCACCGAAACCACGACGATGAGCGAGGTGCGCACCGCGTTGCCGGTCGCGTTGCCGACGCCGGCCGGTCCCCCCGAGGCGAAATAGCCGTAGTAGGTGTGGATCAGCAGGATGGTGAGCGCCATCAGAATCGCCTGCAGGAACGACCACAACAAGTCGATCGGATTCAGGAACGTGTTGAAGTAGTGCTGATACAAACCCTGCGACTGTCCCAGTAGGAACGTGGTGGTGAACTGGCTGGCCACGAACGACAGGATGACGGCGATGCTGTACAGCGGCGTGATCGCCATCATTCCCGCCAGGATCCTGGTGCTGACCAGGTAGGCGACCGGCCGAATGGCCATGCTCTCCAAGGCATCCACTTCTTCGTTGATCCGCATGGCACCCAGCTGAGCGGTCACGCCGGCGCCGAAGGTGGCCGCCAGACCGATCCCGGCGACCACCGGTGCCGCGATGCGCACGTTGATGAACGCGGCCAGAAAGCCCGTCAGCGCCTCGATGCCGATATTGCCCAGCGAGGTGTACCCCTGGATGGCTAGGGTGCCGCCCGCCGCCAGCGTCAAGAAGCCGACGATCACCACGGTTCCGCCGATCATCGCCAAAGTGCCCGCGCCCATGCTGATCTCGGCGACCAGTCGAATGACTTCGCGCGTGTAGTGGGTGGCAGCGAAGGGCACCCCGGCGAGCGCCTTGCCATAGAACAGGGTGTGATCGCCGATCCGCCCCATCAGGGCGACCGGCCTCTCGAGTTGACGGGTCAGACGCGGATATGCGGCCCTCAGTGCCATGGCAGCCCTACTTCGCCGTCATCTTGATGCCGATCGCGGTGACCACCACGTTGACGACGAACAGCGACATGAAGGCGTAGACGACGGTTTCGTTCACCGCGTTGCCAACGGCCTTGGCGCCACCGCCGGTGATCGACAGGCCCCGGTAGCAGGCGACCAGGCCGGCGATGAGGCCGAAAAGCGCTGCCTTGACGCACGAAATGATCACCTCGGGAACACCGGTGAGCAACGTGATGCCCGCGGCGAACGCGCCGGGGTTGACGTCTTGGACAAATACCGAAAAGACGTAACCGCCAAGGACGCCGATGATGACCACCAGGCTGTTGAGCAGGAAGGCGACCAATCCCGATGCCAGCATGCGCGGTGTGACCAGACGTTGCACCGGGTTGATGCCCAGCACCTCCATCGCGTCGATTTCCTCGCGGATCGTCCGCGCCCCCAGATCCGCGCACATTGCCGTAGCGCCGGCACCCGCAACGATCAAAACCGTGACCAGCGGGCCGAGCTGGGTGACAGCACCGAACGCGGCGCCCGCACCGGAGAGATCCGCCGCGCCCAGTTCGCGCAAAAGGATGTTGAGCGTGAAGCTGACCAGGACGGTGAACGGGATGGCGACCAACAAGGTGGGAGCCAGCGACACCCGCGCGACAAACCAGGACTGCTCCAAGAACTCCCGCCACTGGAAGGGCCGGCGGAACAGGTACTTGACCGCGTCGGCGGACATCGCGAACAGGGCGCCGACGGCGTGCATGGGCCCGGTGAAGTCGAATTTCAGTTTCAGCTGCGGTAATCCCGCTGACCAGTGGTCGGCGCCCTTAGTTGCCATCGGCGTCAGGCCCTTTCCACGCTACGAGACCGGCAGTCTTGTTCTGGCGCAACGGCTGCGGTAAGTTCAGCAGAATTGACGGCCGTAAACGCCCGCTGACGAGGGCGAAATGCTCAGCGGGCAGCCAATTTCCGGCATCGACCTTGGAAGTGACAGCCGCGACCTCGCTCACGCCAGACCTCCGTTCTGTTGCGTGAGTTGGCGCTGCAAAACGAGGGGCCCCACGTCTTGAAGCGTCCGGCGATTATGACTCATGCCGCGTCCGGGCGGAGCGAAAAATGCATAACCGTTATCGCGCATTCCGCGATTGGTGCACGGGCGCAAGGCGACTGCGTCCCAACGCAAGCGACGGTCGGCTCAAGCATGTCGCTGCTGACTCCAGTCCAAATAGTGCTCACGTGACGGCGCCGGCCGTCTTGAGTTCGATGATGCGGTCCCAGTCGAGGCCGAGCTCCATCAGGATCTCGTCGGTCTGCTCTGCGAATCCGGGGGCTGGCCCGGTCTGTGGCGCTGCGACGTCGAACTGTACCGGGTTGGCCACCAGCTCGAGTTCGCCCGCCCGCACCAGGTACTCGTTCGAGCGGATCTGCGCATCCTCGGCCGCTTGCAGGGTGTCCTGCACGGGCGCCCACGGCCCGGAGAGCGTGGCGAAGCGCTCGCTCCACTCGGCCAGCGTGCGGCCGGCGATGGCCTTGGTCAGCAGCTCGACCGCGTCCGCGGTGTTGGCGGCGATGTTCTCCACGGTGTCGAAGCGCGGATCATCGGCCAACTCGGGCAGGTCGACGTGGCGGCACACGTCGGCCCAGAACTTGGTGGGCTGCATCATCACGAAGGAGATGTAGCGGCCGTCGGATGTCGTGTACAAACCCACCAGCGGGTTGTTGGGCGCGCCGTGCACGCCCGGCGGCGGCGATTCCAGCCGCTGGTTCAGATGCTTTGTCAGCGCGACCGTGTGCCCCAGCGACCACAGCCCGCTGCCCAGCAACGACACGTCGACCACCGACGGTTCGCCGGTGCGCTCGCGCTTGAGCAGCGCCGCCGCGATGCCGCCGGCCAGGTTGGTACCCGAGATGGTGTCGCCGTACGCCGGTCCGGGCGGCGCGATCATGCCCGGCATGCCGGCCGGAGTGATGGTGGCGGCCGTACCGGCCCGGCACCAGAAGGCGGTCATGTCGTAGCCGCCTTTGGTCGACTCTTCGCCGCGCGGGCCGAGCGCACTGCCGCGCGCGTAGACGATCTTCGGGTTCACCGCCCGGATGTCATCGACGTCGATGCCGAACTTGCGCCGGTGGTCGGGCAGGAAGCTGGTGAGGAACACATCCGAGCGGCGGGCCAGCTCATAGAGCACCTCCTTACCCTCGGGCACCGACATGTCCAGCCCGATGCTGCGCTTGCCGCGGTTGGCGTGCTCGATGTTGGGGTTGGGATCGCCCTCGACGCGCAGCATCCCGGTCTGTCGCAGTCCACGTTGCGGATCACCGGTCACCGCGTGCTCGACCTTGACCACGTCGGCACCCCATTCGGCGAGCACCGCACCCGCCGAGGGCACGAACCCATACATAGCGACTTCGAGGACGCGGATGCCTTCGAGCGGCCTCATGCGCCGGCTCCTTTCGCTGAGACGGCGGGCACGGCGAAGGTCTTGCGCTCGAGGAACTCCTCGAGCCCGGCGACGCCCATCTCCCGGCCCACGCCCGACTGCTTGAAACCCCCGAACGGGCTATCCGCGCCGAAATAGTTGCCGCCGTTGATGGAGAAGGATCCGGTCCGGATCCGGCGCGCCACGGCCAGCGCGCGGTCCTGATCGCGGCTGAACACCGCGCCCGCGAGCCCGTAGATCGAGTTGTTGGCGATGCGCACGGCGTCATCGTCATCGTCGAACGCGATCACCACGAGCACCGGCCCGAAGATCTCGTCCTGGGCGACCTCGCTGTCGGGATCGACGTTGGTCAGCAGCGTCGGCGCATAGAAGTAGCCCGGGTCGAGTCGCTTGCCCCCGGTGACCAGGGTCGCCCCGGCGGCCACGGCGCGCTGCACCATGCCGTCGACCTTGTCCCGCTGTTGCTCGTTGATCAGCGGTCCCATATAGGTTTTGGGATCGGCCGGGTCGCCGTGGCGCACCTTGGCGAAGTTCTGCGCGATCAGTTCGACGATTTCGTCGTGGTGCGACCTGGGCACCAACAGCCGGGACGTGAGCGCACAGCCCTGGCCCGCATGGGTGACCATGCTGAACGCCGCGAACAGGGCCGCGTTGGCGAAGTCGGCGTCATCGAGAATGATCGCCGCCGACTTGCCGCCCAGCTCCAGAAAGACCCGCTTCACGGTGTCGCTCGCCGCGGCCATGATCTTGCGCCCGACCGCAGTCGACCCGGTGAAGGTGATGACGTCGACGTCCGGGCTGGTGGTCAGGGCTACCCCGGGAGCCGGGTCCGACGAGCTCAGCACGTTCACGACCCCGGCCGGAATGTCGGTGTGATTGGCGATCAGCTCGCCGAGCGCCAGCGTGACCAGCGGTGTGTCCGGGGCGCCCTTGAGCACCACCGTGCATCCGGCGGCCAGCGCCGGGGCGAGCTTCGCCAGCGCGAGCTGGTTGGGGTAGTTGTAAGCGATGATGGCGCCGACCACCCCGGCGGCTTCCTTTTCCACCCAGCGGTGGTGGAACATGCCTCGCGATTCTTTTTCGCCCAGGTCCTCGGTGAACTGATAGGTGCGCAGCAGGTCCGCGTAGAAGCGCACGATGCCAATCGGCTCGTCGAGCTGAGCGCCCTGGGTCAGCGCGCGGGTGGCGCCCACTTCGGCGATGGTGAGGTCGCGCAACTCCTCGGCGTGGTCGACGAGCGCCTGGTGCAACTGGTCGAGGCAGCGGATCCGCAACTCGACGTCGGTGGGCCAGCTGGTCTCGTCGAACGCCCGCCGGGCGGCCGCGATCGCCGCTTGAGCTTCCTCGCCACCGGCGTCCGGCGCATGCCCGATCACAGCACCCGTTGCGGGGTTGATCGAGGGGAACGTCCTGTCGGCGCTGACCAGCCGGCCATCGATCAACAGACGGCGGTCGACGTGGGACTCAGGCGCGGCATCCGCGACGGTCACTGTGGTTCCAGTGGCGGGCTCTGCCGTGTCCTGGGCAGGCATTCCGTACCCCCTAGTGTGGTGGCGATCACGATAATTTCATTCTCTTCCCCGGCGAATCTTACATTCGACTTTCGATAATTCAAGAAAGTCTCAGGAATGAGATCGGGGGTGCTGACCAGGGCCGCAACCGGCCGTACACTGCCGGCCAGGGTCTTTCCCGCAGGCCGGACGCGGTGTTAGGCGCATGTTGCACGGCGCTCCGCGCGGAGAGTAGGGTTCTCATAATTGTAAGGGAGATTCTTTGTGACTGAAATGGCCCCCTCCGGAGCAGAGGCCTCTACATGAAGACTGCGGTAGTCACCGGCGGCGGATCCGGCATCGGCCTCGCCGTCGCGCAACGCCTGCGGGCCGACGGTTTGAACGTTGCCTCCATCGACCTGCGGCCGTCCGAAGCCGATTTCGCCTTCACCGCCGACGTCACCGATCGCTCGCAAGTGGACGCGGCGCTGGCGGCCGTCCGCGCGCAACTCGGGCCGGTGACGGTTCTGGTCAACGCCGCCGGCCTCGACGGGTTCAAGAAGTTCAACAACATCACCTTCGAGGATTGGCAGCGGGTGATCGACGTCAACCTCAACGGCGTCTTCCACACCGTCCAGGCGGTGCTCCCCGACATGGTCGAGGCGGGATGGGGACGCATCGTCAACATCTCGTCGTCGAGCACGCATTCCGGTGCGCCCTACATGAGTCATTACGTGGCGGCCAAGTCGGCGGTCAACGGCCTGACGAAGTCGCTCGCACTCGAGTACGGGCCCAAGGGCATCACGGTCAACGCGGTGCCGCCCGGCTTCATCGACACCCCGATGCTGCGCGCCGCCGAGAAGAACGGATTCCTCGGTGACATCGACGAGACCATCGCGCGGACGCCGGTGCGCCGGATGGGCACGCCGCAAGACATCGCGGCGGCGTGCGCGTTCCTGGTGTCCGAGGAGGCCGGCTACATCACCGGTCAGATCTTGGGCGTCAACGGCGGTCGCAACACCTGAGCGGTGGCGATTCGTCGGCGGCGCCCGGTAACCAGTGTGAGAGGAGACAACCCGTGAAGGTCTGGGTGGATTCACAGCGGTGCCAGGGCCACACCCTGTGCGCCATGATCGCGCCGGAATCGTTTCAGCTCAGCGACATCGACGGCAGCTCGTCGGCGGTCGACGAGGTGGTGCCCACCGACCGCGAGGACCAGGTCCGTGAGGCCGCGCAGTCCTGTCCGGAGCAGGCCATCATGATCACCGACGACGCCTGAGCCGCTATCGGATCCGTAGCTACGGCAAACACATAGGGAGACAGAGCTTTGAGCGTCGACGACGTCGTCAATGACAGCGACCGCAAGAAGAACCGGTACCACTTCGACCGGCATTCCGCGGAATACCGGTCGAAGTTCAAAGCGATCACCGAAGAGATGCACGCCAAGTGCCCGATGGCCTGGACGGATACCTATGGCGGCCACTGGGTTGCGGCCGGCAGCCACGAGGTGTTCGAGCTGGCCCGCTGCCCCGCCGTCTCCAACGATCACGACATCCACGGCGAACGCCGCGGCTACAAAGGCATTTCGATCCCCACGGCCAGCCGGGTCAGCGCGGTGCGCGGCGGGATCCTGGAGATGGACGACCCCGAGCACCGCATCTACCGAACCGTGCTCAACCCGTACCTGTCGCCCGCGGCGATCAAGCGCTGGGAACCGTTCATCGACGACGTGACGCGCGCCTGCCTGGACGAGAAGATCGAAAGTGGCCGCATCGACTTCGTAGACGACCTGGCCAACATCGTGCCCGCCGTCTTCACGCTGGCGATGCTGGGCATCCCGCTGAAGAAGTGGAACCTGTACAGCGAGCCGGTTCATGCCGCGGTGTACACGCCCGAACACTCCCCCGACATCGAGCGTGTCACCGCGATGCACCGCGAGATGGGCCTCGACATGGTCAACAATATGATCGAGATCCGCGCGAACCCGCGGCCCGGAATCGTCAACGGCCTACTCCAGATGCGCATCGACGGTGAGCCGGCCCCGGAGCTGGAAATCTTGGGGAACCTCGGCCTGGTCATCGGCGGGGGCTTCGACACCACGACCGCGCTGACCGCCCACTCGCTGGAATGGCTTTCGGAACACCCGGAGCAACGACAGCTGCTCAGCGACGAGCGCAAGACCCTGCTCGACCCCGCGACCGAGGAGTTCTTGCGCTACTTCACCCCGGCGCCCGGAGATGGCCGGACCTTCTCCGAGGACACCGAGCTCGACGGCACCCAGTTCAAAGAGGGTGAGCGGCTGTGGATTTCGTGGGCGATGGCCAACCGCGACCCCTCGGTGTTCCACGACCCGGACCAGATCATCCTCGACCGTAAAGGTAACCGGCACTTCAGCTTCGGGCTGGGCGTGCACCGCTGCATCGGCTCGAACGTGGCGCGCACCGTGTTCAAATCCATGCTCACCGCGGTCCTCGACCGGATGCCCGACTACAAATGCGATCCGGAGGGCACCGTTCACTACGAGACCATCGGCGTCATCCAGGGCATGCGCAAGCTGCCGGCCACCTTCACGCCCGGCCGCAAGATCGGGGCCGGCCTCGACGAAACACTGGAGAAGCTTCAGCGCATCTGCGACGAACAGGAACTCGCCCGGCCGATCACCGAACGCAA
This sequence comes from Mycobacterium sp. 1165196.3, assembly GCF_001673415.1. Lineage (NCBI taxonomy): Bacteria > Bacillati > Actinomycetota > Actinomycetes > Mycobacteriales > Mycobacteriaceae > Mycobacterium > Mycobacterium sp. 1165196.3. The sequence continues at coordinate 35,157 of NZ_LZLU01000105.1, forward strand.
GGAAGTCGCGGTCATCGACTGAGCCGTTCAGAATTTCGCGAGTCGGCCTGTTCAGCGTGACCGCGTCTTATATTTGAGCCAAACGCGTGCGCAGAGAGGGAGACGCATCGGTGAAGACTTTCGCAATGAGCCTTGCGCTTGCCATGGCCGCGCTGACTCTCACGCCGAGCGCCCACGCGGACATGCTGTATTCCAATTACCGGGTGGACACGAACCGGGATCCCGGCCACAGCTGGATCTGGTCGATCAACCCGTGCGTTAATTCAGCGCCTGGATGCCTGCAGGTGTACGCAACGCCGCAGCCCAACGGGCAGGCGGCGCCCTGGCGAGGAGAGGCCCATCTGACCGATGGCCGCTATGTCATGGCCGCTGACGACCCCTTCGGTGTGCGTTGCGTGGTCCAGTTCTTTCCCTCGCATGACGTCTACTCGTGGGATCCGGTGACGCTGGCGGGTCAGGTCGACTCGACGTTCGACACCGGCTGCGGCGGCGGACCGGGGGGCGCCAACAGCTGGCCGTTCTCGCTCGTGCGATGGTAGCCGCGTGAGAGATACAGGAGTCGGTCGATCATGACGGCGACGGGCAGCAGGCACGATGGCTGACGAGAAGAAGGCGCCGGTGGATTCGGCCACCTCGAAAGCCGACGTGCAGGCGTTGCTCGAGGAGGCCGAGGCCGAGGCCGCCGAAGCCGAGGCGCTGGCCGCCGCGGCCCGCGCCCGCGCTCGCGCCGCCCGCCTCCGGCGCGAAGCGCTGGCCCAGACCGAGACCGAGACAGCGACCGCGGCCACAACCGAGCCCGAGACCGCCCAAGAGGCGCCGGCCGCCGAAGAGGACGGAACCGACACCGCCGAGCCGGAGACCGACGACGACGTCACCGAAACCGTCGAGGCAACCGGCACCGAAGCAGCCGAGAACGAGGGCGAAGCCTCCGACGAAACCGCCGAAGGGACAGAAGCGCAAGCCAAGTCGGCCCGCTCTCGGCGGCGTCTGCGGCTGCCCTCGTGGTCCGTGGTGTGGAAGGCGGCGGTCATCCTGCTCATCTGCGCCTTCCTCGGCGCCAGCGGATACATGGTGTGGAACCACAATGAAACGATCGAGCGCAACCACCGCGCCGCGAACATTCTCGCGGGAGCCCGACAAGGTGTCGTCAACCTGACTTCCATGGACTTCAACAAGGCCAAGGAGGACGTCCAACGGGTGATCGACAGCTCGACCGGCCCGTTCCGGGACGACTTCCAAGCGCGCGCAAAGGATTTCACGACCGTCGTCGAACAGTCCAAAGTGGTCACGCAGGGAAGCGTGAACGCGGCGGCCGTGCAAACCATCAACGGGGATTTTGCGTTGGTTCTCGTCGCGGCCACCTCGCACGTCACCAACGCCGCGGGCGCCAAGGACGCACCACGCAATTGGCGGCTGAAGGTGACCGTGAAAAACGACGGCGGGCAATACAAGATGTCCAACGTGGAGTTCATTCCGTGAGCGAGGACCAGCCCGGCATCGACACGGCCGTCGACACTGCCGACGACTCTGTCGACCACGACTCTGTCGACCAAACCGACCGCGACGAAAGTAGCGCTCCACCTGCGCGGCGCAGGGTGAAAGTCGTTCCCGTGATTCTGATTGTGCTGCTGCTGCTTTCCGGCGGCACGGCGACCTGGCTGTACTTCAAGCAGTACCGGCCCGACAAACAGACCGACGCCAGCGTCGCGAGCGCGGTCGCCAATGCGGCGTCCGACGGAACCGTCGCGTTGCTGTCGTACTCGCCGGAGTCACTCGACAAGGACTTCGCCAACGCCAAGACCCACCTGTCCGGGGACTTCTTGTCGTACTACAACCAGTTCACCGAACAGATCGTCGCGCCGGCAGCCAAGCAGAAGTCGCTGAAAACCAACGCCCGGGTGTTGGGGGCCGCGGTTCAGGAATTGCACCCGAATTCGGCGGTCGTGCTGGTGCTGGTCGACCAGAGCACCACGAGCAAGGACACTCCCGACCCCGCGATGGCTTCCAGCAGCGTGCTGGTGAGTTTGACCCGAGTCAACGGCGCCTGGCTGATCACCAAGTTCGATCCGGTCTAGGCCGTTTCAGCTAGTTCGACCGTTGCGTGTGAACCCATGGCTTTCACTGTGAGCTGAGGGCGCCGACACGCCGGCGGCGGCCGCCATGGAATCACACTCGACGCCGTGGATTCACACTCGACGCAGCGAACCTGCGCCGCCGGGCTCCGGCCGCCAGGACTGTGCCCAAGGATTCACCAAGGATCCGCCGAGGCCGGCAGTCGATCCTTTTCTCATGCCGCTCAATCGCCGGCACCCGGGAGGAGGAATCGCCATGTCGCTACTGGGCAACCACATATCTCTGATGCACGGTTGGGTCCCGATCACGGCCCAGATCGTCACCCCGCTCACCCTGGCGGTTGCCGCCGGCTGGCGATCGCGTCGTTGGCGCCTGCTCTGGCTGCCCGCCGCTGCCGTCGCCGGGGTCGGCACGGCGCTCGGGGCGCGCCGCTGCATCAGCGCGGCGGCACCGGACGCGCTATACGTCTGGATCGCGTTGGTCGGCGTGGCCATGGCGGTGCTGATCCTGGGCTGGCGCGGTGCGCGGTGGTGGCGGCGCGGACTATCCATCCTGGCCGTGCCGCTGTGCCTGCTCTGCTCGCTGCTCGTGCTCAACCAATGGGTCGGTTACTTCCAGACCGTCCAGAGCGCGTGGAATCAGTTCACCTCGGTTCCGCTGCCCGACCAGGTCGACAAGGCCACGGTCACCACGCTGGCGGCGAAGGGCTCCAAGCCGCCGCACGGCAGCCTGGTGCCGGTCGTGATCCCCGAAGACGCTTCGCAATTCAAGCACCGTGAGGAACTTGTCTACCTGCCGCCGGCCTGGTTCGCCAGCTACCCGCCGCCGCAGTTGCCGACGGTGATGATGATCGGCGGCATGGTCAACACGCCCGCCGACTGGGTGCGCGTCGGCGGCGCCGTGGACGCCGTCGACGCCTTCGCGGCCGCGCACGGCGGCAACGCGCCGGTTTTGGTGTTCGTCGACCCGGGCGGCGCGTTCGACAACGACACCGAATGCGTCAACGGAAGCCACGGCAACGCGGCCGATCACCTGACCAAAGACGTTGTGCCCTACCTGGTCTCGAACTTCGGTGTCAGCCCCGACCCGTCCCGCTGGGGTGTCGTCGGCTGGTCGATGGGCGGAACCTGCGCGGTGGACCTGACCGTCATGCACCCCAACATGTTCAGCTCGTTCGTCGACATCGAGGGCGACCTGACCCCCAACACCGGGACCAAGGAGCAAACCATCGCCAACCTGTTCGACGGCGATGCCGACGCGTGGGCGAGATTCGACCCGACCACGGTGATCAACCGCCACGGACGCTACACCGGGGTATCCGGTTGGTTCGCCATCTCGTCGGGTGATTCACCGCGCCGCGACGTCACCACCGTGGACACCGCCGCAATGGCCGTCGCCGGTCGCGCCGCCGCCGCCGACCCGGGCAACCAGGCCGCGGCCGCCTCGTCCCTGTGCGGGCTGGGCCGAGCCAACGGCATCGACTGCGCGGTGGTGGCCCAGACCGGAAAGCACGACTGGCCGACCGCCGGCATGGCGTTCTCCACCGCGCTGCCGTGGCTGGCCGGCCAGCTGCACACCCCGGGTGTGAGTCGGATCGCCTTGCCCAGCAACGGCTCTCAGCAAGCCCTATGACCGCGCTAGCCGCGCGGCAGGCCGAGTACCCGCTGGGCGATGATGTTGCGCTGGATCTCCGACGTGCCGCCGGCGATGGTCCCGGAGAAGCTGCGGGCGTAGCGCTCGAACCAGCTGGCGAAGTAGTGGTCGAGGTTCATGTGCGCGTACGGGCCCGTCAGGCCCGGGTGCACCAGTCCGTCGGATCCCGCGGACGTCAGCGCCAGTTCCATGCCACGCAACTCAGCCTCGGAGCCGAGCAGCTTGAGCACCGAGATCGCGGCCACATCATCTTCGCCACGCGCGGCGCGCGCCAGAGCCGCCGAACCCAGCAGCCGTAGGGCCTGCTTGTCCATGATGGTGCTGGCGTATTGGTCACGCTCGACGTCGGTGCTCGGATGGAAATCGTCGATCATGTTCTCCAGGCGATCGGCGAAACCCAGCCACATCATCGTGCGTTCATGGCCCAGCGAGCCGTTGGCCACCCGCCACCCCTGGTCGAGCTCCCCGACCAGGTTCTCGGCCGGCACCCGAACGTCGGTGAAGAACACCTCGTTGAAATCGAGATCGTCGGCACCGCAGATCGACGGGAACGGCCGGCGCACCAGCCCCGGGGTATCGGTGGGGATGATGAGCGCGCTGATTCCCTTGTGCTTCGGCACATCCGGATTGGTCCGCACGAACGTCAGCAGGATGTCGGCGTCGTGGGCCCCCGAGGTCCACACCTTCTGGCCATTGACCACGAAGTGACCGCCGTCCAGCACCGCGCGAGTGCGCAGCGACGCCAGGTCGGAACCCGCGCTCGGTTCGCTCATGCCGAGCGAAGCGGTGATCTCGGCCCGCAAAATCGGCACCGCCCAACGCCGCTTCTGCTCGTCGCTGCCGAACGACAACAGCGATGCCCCAACAATATTCACGCCCTGCGGGTTGAAGCTGTGGTAGATCCGCCGGCGGCTCAGTTCCTCGAGATAGACGAACTGCTGAATGACCGTGGCGTTGCGCCCGCCGAATTCCGGCGGCTGGCTGGGCAGCAGCCAGCCGTTGTCGAACAACAGCCGCTGCCAGTCGCGGGCCCACTGCGGCATGTGTGAGACCGACCGGGGGCGTTCGAGCGTTTCGCTTGCGGGAGGCAGGTTTTCGTCCAGGAACGCCGAGAACTCCGCCCGGAACTCCTCGACGTCGGAATCAAAAGTCAGCTGCACGGTATTCCTCCGCGATCCGCGCCCGGTGCTCCGCCGCGCCGCCGAGCATCAACTCGCCCGCCTTGGCTCGTTTCAGCGCGAACTGCAGGTCGTTCTCCCACGTGAATCCCATTGCGCCATGCAGCTGTAGGCCGTGCCGGAACACCAGCGACTGGCATTCGCCGGCCGACGCCTTGGCCATCGCGGCCGCCAGCCGGCGGCGCGGATCGTCGGCCGCGATCGTCAACGCGGCGAAGTAGGCCAGCGCGCGCGCCCGTTGCACGGCGACGTGCATGTCGGCGGCCTTGTGCTGCACGGCCTGGAACGAGCCGATCGCCACGCCGAACTGCTGGCGGCTACTCACGTGCTCGAGCACCAGGTCGAGGATGCGTTGGCAGGCGCCCACCATCGTGATCGCCATGCCGGTCAACGCGAAATGGTGAGCGCGTTCCGCGTCGACGGTCAGCCGGTCACTGTCGGGCACCCGAACCTCGGCGAACGACAGGTCGGCGACGTGCAGTACCGGATCGAACACCGCCGCGCGCCGGGCCGACACCTGACCGGACGCGACCAGGAACACCCCGGCGTCGGTCACCACCGCCAGCCGATCCGCGCGATCTCCGTCGAGCACGTGCCGCGCGGTGCCTTCCAGGACCCAACCCTCGGCGTCGCGGTGCGCGGCGACCCCGCTATAGACGGCGGTGCCCGACTGGTGTGGGTCGAAGCGGTCCGCGGCGAGCGGCGCGAACTGGCTCATCGTCGCCAGGTAAGGGGTGGGGTCGGTGGCGTGGCCGAGCTGCTCGAGCACGATGGCCAACTCGACGGCGCTGTCCGCATCGCTGAGCTCGGTCCAGCCCTGGTCAACATACGATTTCCACAACGGGCTCGGGTCGACGCCCTCTTCGGCCACGCTGCGCACCAACGACGGCGGGCACTGCTTCGCGACGGCGTCGCGCACCGTGTCCTGCCACAGTCGCTGGTCAGCATCGAACTCCAACAGCATCCGCGCCGCCTCTCGTCGTGACTGTCACGGCGAGAATACCATTCTCGGTTGCGGAAGTAATAATCTCTGAATCCGGGCATGGGGTATCAAACAGGCCATCCCGCCGCGCGCCCGGTTCGCCGGGCCAATGGCTTCGAGCGCCCAGCTAGCCGGGGGCTCGGGCACCGTCGAGGACGCCGTCGGCGGCTTGGTCCCAGCGGTCGAGGTTGACGAATTCGGCCAGCGGACGCCGGCGCAGCGGGCCATGTTTGCCCTTCGGCCACCCCACCACGATGTGGCCGGCGATCATCCAGCCCTCGGGTACCCCGACGGCTTCCCGCAGCAGCTGCTCACCGCCGTACGAGGCCCAGCTGGTCAGGCAGGCACCCAGGCCCTGGGCCCTGGCGGCCAGTAGGAAGTTCTGCATGGCGGGAAAGATCGAACCGCCGAGCAGCAGTTCGGACGCCGTCGGGTAATGCGCCTGGGCGAACAGGACCGAAGTGAATTCACCGGCGCGGTCGTGCAATTCGTATGTCGCACGGTAGGTGCGGGCTCGACGGCTGTTGTCGTCGTCGGCGGGCCGGTTCATGCCGTAGACCGGCTCGATCACTTCCAGCGCGTGGGCCGCGGCCTTGGCCACCACCGCCCGCTGCTCGGGCGATCGCAGCACCACGAATCGCCAGCCTTGCGCATTGGCGCCCGAGGGGGCCCACCTGGCCGCCTCGAGACACCGCGCCAGGGTCGCATCGTCCACCGGCTCGTCGGTGAAGCGCCGGATGGTCCGGGCCGTCGACATCACTTCCCAGATGTCAGCGCTTGCTCCGGTCACTGCTTCTCCTCTACGTCCAGAGTCGCCCAGGTCCGCACCGTCAGTTCGTATTCCTTGCGGCGCAAGACTTTGGTTACCGCGACGTTGAAGCAGCCGTCCGGCGGCAATGAGAACAGAAAGTGGACAGCTTCATTAGAACCTCGACTGTAGACCCCGCCGAGCGACCACGGTGCAAGACTGCGCTCAGGCAATCGGAACCTCGCCAGCGCACGCGCGACTACATCGAGGGCCGCTGCCCCGAATTGAAGGGAGATGTGCATTGGATCGCGAAACCTACCAGCGGGGGCTTGACATCCGCTCCGAGGTGCTGGGCGAGGAGTATGTCAACCGCGCGTTGGCCAACGCGGACGACTTCACCGGGCCCCTGCAAGACCTCGTCACCGAATACTGCTGGGGTGCCGTCTGGGGCCGCGAGGAACTCCCGCGCAAGACCCGCAGCATGCTCAACCTGGCGATGATCTCGGTGCTCAACCGGCCCAACGAATTACGCACACACATCAAGGCGGCGCTGACCAACGGTGTCACCCGTGAGGAAATCCGCGAGGTCTTCCTGCAGGTGGCCATCTACGCCGGCGTGCCGGCCGCCGTCGACAGCTTTCGCATCGCGGGTGAGGCGTTCGGCGAACTGGACCGGGATAGTGGCGACCGCTAGCGCGGCGGAGCCGGGCGCCGGGGGCACCTCCCGCTTGCGGGGGCCGGGTCGCCACCATCGGGGTAAGGGACCCAACATGAAGATCGGGTTCATCGGACTCGGAAATATGGGCCTTCCCATGGCATCCCGCCTCCTCCGGGAAAATCACGACGTCGTCGCCTTCGACACGAGCGGCGAGGCACTCGAGCGCGTCGTCGCCCTTGGCGCCCGCCCGGCGTCGTCGGCCAAGGAGGTCGCCGACCGCGCCGAAACGGTGCTGGCCAGCCTGCCCACCCCGAGTGTGTCGCTGGAGGTGGCGACCGGCCCGGCGGGCGTGATCGAGGGGGCGCGGGTGCGGCGCTACGTCGACTTGTCCACTGTCGGTAGCCAAATGGCGGTGCAGATCCACGCGATGCTGGCCCGGCGCGACATCGTGGCGATGGACAGCCCGGTCAGCGGCGGTGTCAGCGGGGCCGAGAAAGGGACGCTGGCGCTCATGGTTTCGGGCCCGCGCGACGAATTCGACCTCGTGCGAACCGCGCTCGAAGCGCTCGGCCGGCCGATGTATGTCGGCGACAAGCCCGGCGCGGCGCAGACGATGAAGCTGGCGAACAACATCTTGGCGGCCAACGTCTTGGCCGCCACCGCGGAAGTCGTCGTGATGGGCGTCAAGGCCGGCCTCGACCCCGCCGTGATGATCGAGGTGCTCAACGCGGGATCGGGTGCGACGAGCGCGAGCCGCGACAAGTTCCCCCGCGCGATCCTGCCGCGCACCTTCGACTACGGCTTCGCCACCGGGCTGATGCTCAAGGACGTGCGGCTCTACCTCGATGAAGCGCGGGCGCTTGGCGTTCCCGCCGAGGTCGCCGAGACGATCGGCCGGCTGTGGGAGGCCCTTGCCCGCGACGAGGGGCCCGAATCCGACTTCACGACGGTGATCAAACCGTTCGAGCGGGCCGCGGGCGTGACGGTGGGCGGGGCATCGGACTAGCCCATCGCCCCGGCCGCCGCGGCGACGAGCCCGCGATCGCGTCCCTCCCCACCTCGGAGAATGGTATTATCCGCAAAGAAGAACCATACTTGCTCCGACGACCACAAAACGCGTGCCACCAGCGACGATGAATAAACGAAATGCTTACCGGAAACCCGTTGATGGACCACCGAACGAAATGTTAGATTGGCTATCATCTGACCTCGCGCGGCCGGCTTTCGCCGCCGCAGCCGAAGGGTGGCTCTTGTGATCACACACGCCGACGGAACCAGCACCCCGTTGATCGACGCCAGCGTGCACATCTTCTTCCCGTCCAACAAGGCCCTGCGCAAGACCCTGCGCGAGCCGTTCAAGAGCCGCGGCTTCCCCGATTACGAGATGGACTGGTACGGCGCCCCAGGCGGTGAGTACGCGCCCAACACCGAGGGCCCGGACCGCCAGTACCCGGGTTCGGACCCGGATTTCGTTGCCAATGAACTGTTTTCGAAGCGCGGCGTCGATGTGGCGGTGCTGCACCCGATGGCGCGCGGCATCATGCCGGACCGGCACCTGGGCAGCGCCCTGCACGCCGCGCACAACGAGATGATGGTGTCGAACTGGCTGGAGTCCAGCCAGTTCGGCGAGCGGTTCCGCGGCACCATCCGGGTGAACCCCGACGACATCCCCGGCGCGCTGCGCGAGATCGAGCGGTGGCGTGCGCACCCGCGGGTGGTCCAGATCGGCGTCCCGCTGCAATCCCGCGAGCTGTACGGCAAACCGCAGTTCTGGCCGATCTGGGAGGCCGCCGTCGACGCCGGACTACCCGTCGCCGCGCACATCGAGGTCGGGTCGGGCATCGCATTCCCGCCGACGCCGAACGGCAACACCCGCACCTACGAGCAGTACGTCAGCTTCATGGCGCTGAACTACCTGTATCACCTGATGAACATGATCGCCGAGGGAGTGTTCGAGCGGTTCGACGGCCTCAAGTTCGTCTGGGGCGACGGTGCCGCCGACTTCATCACGCCGTTCATCTGGCGGATGGACACCTTCGGCCGTCCGCACCTGGAGCAGACGCCGTGGGCACCGCGGATTCCCAGCGACTACCTGCCCGGTCACGTGTTCTTCGTGCAGGGCAGTCTCGACGGCCCCGGCGACGCCGAATTCGCCGGCGAGTGGTTTGGCTTCACCGGTAAGGACGACATGGTGATGTTCGGCTCGAGTTATCCACACTGGCAATGCGGCGATGTCAGCAAACTGCCCAGCGCGTTGTCGGCCGAACAGCGCGAGAAGCTGTGCTGGCGCAACGCGGCGCAGCTCTACGGCATAGACATTCCCGCCGGGGTGGGCGCACAGTAGAAGTATCGCGAAAACTGAGGAGAGCCAGATGACGTTGACCCATTCGCAGGAGCGGGTTCCCGCTACCGAGCGCATAGCCGTCCGCTGCGTCGACTCGGATGTCCACCCGGCCCCCAAGCGCGGAGAGCTGCTCCCGTACATCCCCGAGCCGTGGCGCAGCAAGTACTTTCTCACTCGCACCGTTGGTGAGCAGATCTACTACGACGCACCGGACTACGCGCACTCCTACGCGATGCGCGTGGACTCGTTTCCGGCCAACGGCGAGTTCCCCTGCAGCGACCCGGATTTGGCGTTTCGCCAGCTGATCATGGAGGCCGGGTCCGACATCGCGATCCTGGAGCCCGCGGCCTACCCGGCGCGCATTCCTGAAGCGCAGCATGCGATGTCGGCCGCGTTGAACGACTGGCAGGCCAATCACTGGCTGGACAGCCACAACAACTGGCACGAGCGGTGGCGCGGCTCGATTTGCATCGCGATCGAGGAGCCGGAAGAGTCGGTGCGCGAGATCGAGCGCTGGGCCGGGCACCCCTTCATGGCCCAGATCCTGATCAAGGCAGAGCCTCGGCCGTCCTGGGGACACCCCAAGTACGACCCGATCTGGGCGGCCGCCACCAAGAATGACATCACCGTGAGCTGCCACCTATCGCGCAGCCAGTTCGACGAGCTGCCGATCCCGCCGGTGGGATTCCCCAGCTACAACCACGACTTCATGGTGACTTACTCCCTGCTGGCGGCCAACCAAGTGATGAGCCTGATCTTCGACGGCGTCTTCGACCGGTTCCCGACGCTGCGGATCGTGTTCGTCGAGCATGCCTTCAGCTGGATCCTGCCGCTGATGTGGCGCATGGACGCGATCTATGACGCCCGCAAGTCGTGGCTCGACATCAAGCGCAAGCCGTCCGAATACGTCAAGGACCACATCAAGTTCACCACCCAACCGCTGGATTATCCCGAGGACAAGACCGAGCTGACCCGCGCGCTGGAATGGATGGAGTGCGAAAAGATCCTGCTGTTCTCCTCGGACTACCCGCACTGGACGTTCGATGACCCGCGCTGGTTGGTCAAGCACCTGCCCAAGCACGCCCGCGACGCCGTGATGTACAAGAACGGCATCGCGACCTATCACCTGCCCGAGACCGTGCCGGTCCTCGAGGGTCAGACCCGGGTGCTCTGAGTTGACGGAAGAAACCAAACGGCCCGAGCCCCGTCTCGCCCAGGGCCGCGAGCACGTCGTCGCCACCGTAGACGAAATCCCGCCGGGCACACACAAACTGGTACCGATCGGGCGCCACGGCGTCGGCGTCTACAACGTCAACGGCACCTTCTACGCCATCGCGAACTACTGCCCCCACCAAGGCGGCCCGCTGTGTTCGGGACGGGCCCGGGGGCGCACCATCGTCGACGAGACCGCGCCGGGCGACTCGGTCATGGTGCGCGACCTGGAATACATCTACTGCCCTTGGCACCAATGGGGTTTCGAGCTGGCGACCGGTACGACGGCGGTCAAGCCGGAATGGAGTATTCGCACCTATCCGGTGCGCGTCGTGGGCAACGACGTTTTGGTTCAGGCCTAACCACAGGAGAATCGGGTGCCTTCTATCGAGATCAACGGGGGAAATGTCGTCTACGAAATCCTCGGTGACTCTGGCGATCTCATTGCGCTGACGCCGGGCGGCCGGTTCAGCAAGGAGATCCCCGGCCTGCGTCCGCTGGCCGACGCCCTGGCCGCGGGCGGTTACCGGGTGCTGCTGTGGGACCGCCCCAACTGCGGGGCCTCGGACGTGCAGTTCTACGGGCAGAGCGAGTCCCACATGCGCGCCGAGACGCTGCACAAGCTGGTGACCGGCCTGGGCTTCGAGCGCTGCATTCTGGCCGGAGGTTCCGGCGGGGCAAGGGATTCCATGCTGACCACGATGCTCTATCCCGAGATGGTCACCAAGCTCGTGGTGTGGAACATCGTCGGCGGCACTTACGGCACCTTCGTGCTCGGTTCGTTCTACATCATTCCCAGCATCCTCGCGGTGCGCGGCACCGGCATGGACGGCGTGATGAAGGTGGCCGAATGGCGTGAGCGCATCGAGGAGAACCCGAACAACAAGCAGCGGTTCCTCGACTTCGACAAGGATGAGTTCCTCAAGCTGATGCTGCGCTGGCTCAACGCCTTCGTCTCCAAGCCGGGACAGACGATTCCGGGCGTCGAGGACGAGATGTTCGACCGAATCAAGGTGCCCACGTTGATCATTCGTGGCGGTGAGAACGACATGGATCACCCGAAGCGGACGTCGCTGGAAGTCAGCTGCCTGATCAAGGGATCGAAGCTCATCGACCCGCCGTGGCCCGAGGATGCCTGGGAGCGGGCGTCGGAGGACCGCGCCGCGGGTCGGGTGCAGCACTTCAACATGTTCGACACCTGGGTGCAGGCGGCGCCCGCCATTCTGGAATTCCTGGGTTCGTGATGGCGCGAACCGGTGCACTACCTGGTGTGGATGTGGACCTCGCAATTCAGCGACGCCTCCAGCGCCGTGTGCACGCGGCTTTCCGGGATCCGTTCGAGATCGGACTCGCGCAGGGTCACCTGGACGATGTCGAATCCGTCCGCACCGGGGGTGCGCTCGATGTCACCGGTGAGCCCGAACGCGGACAGCACGCCGTGCGCGTCGTCGTCGGTTCCCCGGCTGACGAAGGTGACCACTCCCGCAGCGGGATCAACGCCGAATGCTCTGGTGCACAATCCGATTGCGGTGGCTTTGGCCGTGTCGCCGTCTTCGGCCGCGATGAGCAGCTCCACTTCGCGGCGGGTCGCGGGCCGGGATGCGAGGTCATTGGCGACCACGTCCGCGCCGGCCGCGGCTACCAGCTCGAGGAGAGCCGCCATGCCGTCGCGTAGTCGTGCGGGTGTGAGCACGCTTTCCGGGTCGACATTGACACGCACCACCGCAGTTCGCATGTGCGCAAGCCTAACTAACACGATGGCAGGCCAGCCTTGAACACCACTCAGTCCACCACCATCGCCACCGCGACGTTGCCCGGATGCACGCCGCGGCTGCTGAGCGAGCACGCCCGCGAGGACCTAGCGTCCTATCGCAAGGTCGGTGGCTACCGCCCGCTTGGCGACCCCGATGAATTCTTGACCGAAGTCGAATCGAGCGGCCTGGTCGGGCGCGGCGGTGCGGCGTTCCCACTGTCGGTGAAGCTGCGGTCGGTGCGCGACAACGGACGACTGCTGGGCGTGCCCGTCGTCGTGGCGAATGGCGAAGAGGGAGAACCGGCTTCGGTCAAGGACCGTTGGCTGTTGCGCAATCGCCCTCACCTCGTCCTGGACGGACTGCGGCTGGCCGCGACGATCGTTGCCGCCGACCGCGCCTACGTCTACGTGTCCGATCAGGAATCGGCACACAGCATCGAATCCGCGCTGGGCGAATTGGACCCCGGAGCGCTCGGTGTCGCCGTCGACCTGCGCACCGTGGCGCCGGGGTACGTGGCGGGCGAGGAGACGGCCGCGGTGCGCGCGATCAACGGCGGCCCGGCCAAGCCGACGGACAAGCCGCCGCGTCCCTTCGAGGCCGGCGTCGATGACCGGCCCACGCTGGTGAGCAACGTCGAGACCCTGGCCAACCTGCCCTACCTGCAGGGCCACGGATCGACCGATTTTCGGTCGCAGGGCACGACGCTGTCGTCGGGCACCTTCCTGGCCACCATCACCGGGGGCGGGCGACCTCCCGTCCTGTATGAACTGCCGCTTGGGCTGCCGTTCACGGAACTGCTTGCCCTGCACGGTGTTCCGGCCGACCGGGTGCGCGGAGCGCTGATGGGCGGTTACTTCGCCGGTCTGCTCAACCGCTCCGTGTTGGAGACCACCCTGGACCACGAGACGATGCGCCGCGTCGGCAGCGGGCTGGGCTGCGGTGCGATTTCGATCATCACCGAGGACTGCCCCGTCGCGGTGGCCGCATCCGTGCTCGCGTACTTCGATCGCGAAAACGCGGGTCAATGCGGATCGTGCTTCAACGGGACGGCGGCGATGGCCGCGGCCGCCGGCGCGCTGCGCGACGGCGCCGCGACGGCAGAAGACGTCGAACGGTTGCGCCGCTGGTCGGTGCTGCTGCGTGGACGCGGTGCGTGCGCAACGCTGGATGCCGCGACCAACGTCGCTGCCAGCCTGCTCGATCAGTTCCCGGACGACGTCGGTGCCCATCTCGACGGCACCTGCCCGGACTGCACCCGCGGTGCGTTCCGCGCGGACCGTCCCTACGAGGCGGAACCTGTGAGGCAAGCATGAAAATCCGGCTGGATCGCACCATCTGCGACGGCTTCGGCATCTGCGCCAAACACGCGCCCGGATACTTCTCGCTGGACGATTGGGGGTACGCATCGCTCATCGGGGACGGCACGGTGGCGGAGGCGGATCGCGACGCAGTCATGCGGGCGCTGCTCGACTGCCCGGTGCACGCCATCACCGAAATCGGCCAGCGCACCTCCCGCGCGTCGCAGCCGCCGTTGGCCGACGCCGAGGACCCGGCCGAGCACCTCAAAACCGAAGAGAACGAGGCGGAGTGGGGATTCACGCGCTGAGCCGTCCGCGCCCCGAGGAGTAGTGTCGTGCAGCTCACCTTTGACGCCGACGTAGAAGCCTTTCGCGCGGAGTTCGTCGGCTTCCTCACCGAACACCTGCCGACGCAGGCCCAAGCCGCGGAGCGCCCGTCGTCGACCTCGCACGTGCCCGAATGGTCGCGCCGCTGGCAGCGACTCCAGTTCGACCACGGATGGCTACTACCCGGCAACCCACCGGAATTCGGTGGTCGCAACGCGAACATCCTGCAGCAGTTCGTACATCGCGAGGAGCTGTCGCGACGCCGGATCTACCACTGCTTCAATCCCCAGGGCGTCGGCATCATCGCCGCGTCGCTGTTGTCCTTCGGCACCGAAGAGCAGAAGCGGCGCTGGGCCGTCCCGATCCTGCGCGCCGACAAGACCGCGTCCCTCGGCATGAGCGAGCCGGGAGCCGGCTCCGACCTGGCCGGGCTGCGGACGAAGGCCGAATTGGTCGGCGATGAGTTCGTGGTCAACGGGCAGAAGGTGTGGACTTCCGGCGCCCACGATGCCGACGTGATCCTGACGTTCGTTCGCACGGACCCGAACGCTCCGCGGCACAAGGGAATCAGCGCGCTGCTCATCCCGACCGATAGTCCCGGTCTGGTGCGTCGCCCCTTCCCCTCGGTCTATGACCGTGACGAGCTGGACTTCAACGAGGTGTTCTTCAACGACGTCCAGGTGCCCGCGGATAACCTGGTCGGGCCGCTCAATGGCGGGTGGCGGGTCGCCAACGGCTCGCTCGGCCACGAGCGCACTTTGATGTGGATGGCGTTCGCCAACCGGCTCGAGCAACTCCTCGAGGACTACCGGCCCAGCGACGAGGTGAATGCGGACCACTACGCCACCATCGTGATGGACTACTACGCGCTGCGGCTGCTCGGTTCGGCCGCGCTGGGTAAAGCGGCTCGCGGCGAGGTGGACGTGGCGGCGTTGTCCGTGCTGAAGGTGTTCGGCTCGGAGGCCGAACAGAGCGCGCTACGACACGCTCTGGACGCCGCCGGGGCCGATGGGCTGCGGGACAAAATGCTGACGGCCCCGTACAACCCTTACGCCCCGGATCTTTTCACCGCCAGCTGGTTCGCGCGCTACATCAGCAGCTACGCGGGCACCATCGCGGGCGGCACGTCGGAGATCCAGCGCAACATCATCGCGCAGCGCGTCCTCGGTCTGCCCTCGCGGTGATCACAACGCCGGACACAGCGACGACAGAAACTGCTGAGTTCGGCGTCGCGACTTGGTTCGCTGGTCAATGTCCTTGCCCAACGGCACGATTCGCACCGCGAGGTCGGTGACACCGGCATCGCGGTAGCGGCGCAACCGCTCCAGGACGGTCGCCTCGTCGCCTGCCGCCATGGTGTCACCGACGTCTTCGGCGTCGCCGTGCTGCAGCAGTCGCACATAGTTCGGCGAGAAGTCCGCGTGTCCGAGCACCTCGCTGGCGTAGCCGCGAGCCTCGTCCGCCTCGCTATTGGAGCAGAGCGCGACGGGAACACCGGCGACGATCCGGGGCGCGGGCCGCCCGGCCCGGGCGGCCGCCGCGGTGAGGCGTGGAACGACGTGGTCGGCGATGGCGCGCTCGTCGGCCATCCACAGCACGGTGCCCCCGGCCCGCTCGCCGGCGAGTTGCAGCATCGTCGGCCCGAGCGCCGACAGCAGCAGCGGCATCTCGAAGGCGTCGGTGACATCGACCGGCGAATGGACGCAATAGTTTTCGTTGTCGACATCCACGGTGCCCGGACCGGCGAAGGAAGCGAGCAGCACGTCGAGATAGTCGCCCATCAGGCGCGCCGGGCGGTCATAGGACAAGCCCAGCTGTGAGTTGACGATCCAATGATGCGAGGGTCCGATGCCGAGCGTGAACCGCCCGCCGCACGCGACCTGGGTGGTCAGGGCTTGTTGCGCCATGATCATCGGATGGCGAGTCTGAATCGGCACGACCGCCGTTCCGATCTCGATGGCCTCGGTGGCCTGCCCGATCAGCGCCACGGCGGTCAACGCGTCGAGGTAGCCGGGGACCTGGGGCATCCAAAACGCGGTGAAACCGTCGCTTTCGGCGGCGACCCCGTCGTCGATCAGGCCGGCAAGCCGATCGGCACGCGAACGCTCCTTGTCGGAGCCGACCATCAAGCCGATGCGCATGCGGCCCCTTTCCTACGGCACATAACGATCCCACTCGTACGGAACAATTGCGAAAAATGGTGCGGCAAACAATGCTTCGATGCCCGATTCGGCCCAGCGGGCCTCGAGCACCGGCCGCAACCGCTCCGCGGTGGCAACCGGATCGTCGTCGAGGAAGCAATACGTGATCGTCTGGTTCTCCGGTGCGCTGGCCAAGCTGGCGTCGACCCGGCGCGATACCGCGGACCAGACACCGGCGACGCCGTCGACGTCGGCCAGCGGGTCCGGGGACGACGGTCCCCGCTCGACCAACACGAACGCGCCGCGCACCGGTAGCCAGGGCAACACGTCTGACCCGATTCGGACGCGCGGCGCTGCGGCTTTGCGTTGCACGTCGTATACGCCGCGCTCCACCGGCGGCAGCAGCGGGAGTTTACGGCCGGCGTTCCCCAGCGCCGTGGACAGTTCGTTGAAATCGTGCAATCCGGCCGTGTCGGTGAAGAAGTACGTCATCACGTGGTCGACCGCGTCCAACGGCCCGCCGCTCACCGCGCGAGCCGAGCGGCAGGCCGGCGTGGACACCAACCGCAACGAGGCGCGCACCGCGCGCAGGCGGTGTTGTTCCGGGCGGTGATCCAGGCTGTGCCAGCGCAGATACTCGGCGTCTTTCCCGTCGGGGTGGCGGATCGCCATCGAGACGAACAGGGTGGTGATCTCGCCACCACCGGCGGCAAGGATCTCGGGCACCTCGTCCGATGGCGTGCCGGGAAGATGCATGGCGTTGAACCTCAGGCTCTCGTCGAATCGTGTTGATGCAGCTGGATTTCTGGATGGCGGGCCGCGACCATGCGCCGAAATCCCTCGCGCCAGGGCACTTTCGTGCGGCCGAGCACGTCGTGCATGTGGGTGACGTCCGGCCACAGCGGGGTGTGCGCCTGGGGCGTGTACTCGAAGATCGGCTCGACACCGACCAGCTCACCCATGAAGCCGCAGTACTCCTCCACGCTGACGGTTTCGCTGCCGGCCCAGTTCACCACGACGGGCGGTGTCGCAGCGACTTCCATCGCGCGGACGCCCAGCTCCACATAGTCGTCTTCATAGATGGGGTTGTAGTTGTTCGGCTTGTCGGGATGCAACCGAATGGGCTTGCCCGCCAATATCGCATCGAGACGGTCGGCGGGCGCACCGCCCTGGGGGCCGTACGTCGAACAGATCCGGATGATGGTCAGCGGGATGTGAAAGCGCCTGGCGATCCAGGTGCACACCGCCTCGGCGGCCACCTTGGAGAAGCTGTAGTTCGCCCGCAGTGGTGCCCCCGGCGGATCGGTTTCGGTGAGCGGTCGCCGGCCCTGATAGGCGTAGATCGAGCCGGTGGAGCAGAAGACGAAACCCTTTGCGGCGCGGCAATGGTAGAGCAGTTCGCCGGACGCCTGCGCGTTCGTTTCGACGCACTGGCTCCAATCGTCGACGCCCGGGTCCACGGCGGCGTGGAAGACGTAGGTGAAATCGTCTGGGAGACCGGAGAAGTCGCTGGCGCCGACGTCCAGCGCGACCGGTCTGATCCCGGCGTCCACCAGTTTTTGCCGGGCCGCGGGATCTTTCAGGCGCGCGGCACCCCACACCTCGTTGCCCGCTGCGGCCAGGGCACGCGCGATCGGAAACGCGATCTTGCCCGTCGCCCCGGTGATGAGAATCTTCTCTGCGTCGAGCAACCCGTCCTCCGAATGTTAAGTACTTGATACCGCGTGGCGAGCATAACTCCCGGTCGACGGGAAACGCCACGAGACGCCGCGAAAGTCACCTAGTCGTGGCGGTAGCAACGGAATAAGCTGGAGCGGGCCAGGCTCGAATTGGCCCCACCGGGAGGCCCACCATGAGGTGGTTATTTGGTCGCCTGACCGCCGTTGTCGCGGTCGCCTTCATGACGATGGTCGTTGCGGCGATCGCGACGCCGGCGATCAGCTCGGCGCAGTGCGATCGCAACCTGTCGTTCAACGTGTCGACGTTCGAATGCAAACCGCGACCGGCTCCCCCGCCGTGGTACGCCGTGCCGCCGGCGTATTCGCCGGAATTCGCATCGGACGTGCCGCCCCCGCCGCCACGGCCGGCGTGGTCGCCGAACGAACCGATGTGGAGCGTCGGCTTTCACCAATGGGGCGCCTATTTCGACGGCGTCTGGGTGCCGTACTGACCGGGGCCCCACCTCACCTGACCCGCAACGCGTCTGGATCGCGTGTGCGCAGAGTGATAACGTAATTCTCCGATTTGCATAATGGCCCTACCAGGCCGGCCGTGCGGACCCCCGGAGGTGACGTGTCAGCAGCACCCGGACGGCCGCTGCCCCTGATCACGCAGGACAACGAATTCTTCTGGACGTCGGGTGCCGACGGGAAGCTGCGCCTGCAGGAATGCCAGAGCTGTGAATCGCTGATCCATCCACCCGCGCCGGTCTGCCGGTACTGCCGGTCCCGCGACATCGGTGTGCGGGCGGTCTCGGGCCGGGCGACGCTCGCCGGATTCACCATCAACGAGCGGTTCAGCCTGCCCGGGCTGGCGGCGCCCTACGTGATCGCGCAGGTGGCTATCGCGGAGGACCCGCGGGTCCGGTTGACCACCAACATCGTCGAAAGCGATGTCGATCGGCTGGAACTCGGACAGCAGGTCGAGGTTGTCTTCGAGCAGGTCGAGGACGTGTGGTTTCCGCTGTTTCGGATCGTGCGGGCGGGAGGGGCCGATGCCGACGAACCCGGTGAGCTGCCGGTCGACGAGATCGCGCCGGAACGTTTCGGCGAGCACGTCCGCCCGATGCTCACGGTGGACAAGTTCGAAGACAAGGTCGCGCTCACCGGGATCGGCGCGTCCCCGATCGGCCGCCGGCTGATGCAGCCGCCGCTGGCGTTGACCGTGCAGGCATGCGAGGCGGCCATCGCCGACGCCGGCCTGACCTACGCCGACATCGACGGCCTGTCCACCTACCCCGGCGCGATCAATGTCGGCGGCTTCGGGGAGGGCGGCACCACCGCCCTCGAGGGCGCGCTCGGCATCCGGCCGACGTGGCACAACGGCGCCATGGAGACGTTCGGGCCGGGCGGCTCGGTGATCGCCGCGATGCTCGCGGTCGCCTGCGGGCTGGCGCGCCACGTGCTGTGCTTCCGCACCCTGTGGGAAGCCACCAACGGCGAGCTGATGAAGCAGGGCAAGATCACCCCGGCCCACGGTTCAGCGGGCCGAATGTCGGGCTGGCAGATGCCATTTGGTGCCACGTCAGCGGCACACACACTGGCGATGAACGCGCAGCGGCACTTTCACCGGTACGGCACCACCAAGGAAACGCTGGGCTGGATCGCGTTGAACCAGCGCGCCAATGCCGAACTCAACCCGACCGCCATCTACCGGTCGCCCATGACGATGGACGACTACCTGGGCGCGCGGCCCATCACCACGCCGTTCGGCCTATACGACTGCGACGTGCCGTGCGACGGCGCCATCGCCGTCATCGTCTCGGCGGTCGACGCCGCCCGCGACCTGGCCAAGCCGCCGGTACTGGTGGAAGCGGTGGGAACGCAGATCGTCGAGCGACTCGACTGGGACCAAAGCACCCTCACCCACGAGCCGCAGGTGCTGGGCCAGGCGGCGCACGTGTGGACGCGTACCTCGCTGCGACCCGCCGACGTCGACGTGGCAGAGCTGTACGACGGGTTTTCCTTCAACTGTCTGTCCTGGATCGAGGCGCTGGGCTTCTGCGGAATCGGTGAGGCCAAAGACTTTCTGGACGGCGGCAAGAACATCGCGCGCGACGGGCAGTTGCCGCTCAATACGCACGGCGGCCAACTCTCGCACGGCCGCACCCACGGCATGGGTCTGCTGCACGAGGCCATCACTCAGCTGCGCGGCGAGGCCGGTGACCGCCAGGTCGTCGGTGCCCGCGTCGGTGTGGTCAGCAGCGGCGGCCTGACTCCTAGCGGCGTGCTCCTGCTGCGGGCGCCGGAATGAGACGAGCATGAACCCCGCGGCGCCGCGGCCAAGGCTGGTAATCGTCGACGGGGTGCCGATGTCGGCGCTGGTCACCGAAGTCGAAGACCCGCAGGCCGTGATCGTGGCCATCCACGGCGGTGGCACCACCGCGATGTATTTCGACTGCCCGGGCCACCCCTCGTATTCGCTGTTGCGGACCGGCGCGGCGGCCGGGTTCACCGTGGTGGCCCTTGATCGGCCCGGCTATGGCAGCTCGGCGCCCTATCCCGAAGCGATGGTCTCCGGCGAGCAGCGCGTCAACCTGGCTTACAGTGCCGTCGACCGCATTCTCGGCGAACGACCACGGGGCGCAGGCATATTCGTGTGGGGCCACTCGGGCGGCTGCGAGCTGACGCTGCGGTTGGCCGCCGACGCGCGAGGTGCCGACCTCCTCGGTATCGAACTGGCCGGCACCGGCCGGCACTACCACCCCGCCGCCAAGGAAATACTGAAAACGGCCACCCGCGAACGCCGCCCGTCGGGCATGCGCGAACTGCTGTGGAGCCCAGAGCAGTCTTACCCACCCGAGGTCCTCAACGGCGCCACGGTGTCGCCGTCCGCACCGGCCTACGAGGACCAGATGGTGTCGGACTGGGCGCGACAGACTTTCCCGGAGCTCGCGCCCGCCGTGCGCGTCCCGGTGCACTTCAGCATCGCCGAGCACGAAAAGGTCTGGCAGACCAACGATGCGGCGGTGACCGAGGTCGGCGCCCTGTTCACCGGGGCGCCGCGATTCGTCGTGCATCGACAACCGGACGCCGGGCACAACATCAGCCTCAGTCACGCCGCCCCCATCTACCACTCGAAAGTCCTTGAATTCGTGCGGGATTGCGTGGCCGAGCGTTCGGCGAAGACGGAATCCGATCTGGAGGCCGGCTGATGCGCGTCGGATTCATCGGGTTGGGCAGCCAGGGCGGTCCCATGGCGCGCCGGATCGTCGAGGGCGGCTACCCCACCACGTTGTGGGCGCGCAGGCCGGAGGCCCTCGAGGCATTCTCCGACACCTCGGCCGGCATCGCCGGGTCACCCGCCGAACTCGCCGCGGCCAGTGACCTGGTCTGCCTCTGCGTGGTCGCAGACGCCGACATCGACGAACTAGCCTGCGGGACAAACGGATTGCTGTCGGCGATGAAGCCCGGCAGCGTGATCGCCGTGCACAGCACGGTGCATCCGGACACCTGCCGAGACCTCGCGACCAAGGCTGCCGCCCAAAGTGTTTCCGTCATCGATGCGCCGGTGAGCGGCGGGGGCGGCGCGGCGGCCGAGGGCCGGCTGCTGGTGATGGTGGGCGGCGACACCGACGTCGTCGAGCGTTGCCGCCCCGTCTTCCAGACCTATGCCGATCCCGTCGTTCACCTCGGCGAGCTGGGTTCCGGACAGACCACGAAGCTCCTCAACAACCTGTTGTTCACCGCCAACCTGGCCACGGCGGCCAGCGCGCTGTCACTGGCCAGCGCGCTTGGCGTCGAACCGGACCGCCTCACCGAAGTGGTCTCCCGCAGCTCTGGCAACAGCTTTGCGCTCAACGCTCTCGGCGGCATCGGCGGACTCGATCGGCTGGCCGGGGTGGCGGGCGGGCTGCTGCAGAAGGATGTTCGGCTGGTCGTCGACCTTGCCGAGAACGCCGGGGCCAACGGCGGCGCGGTGCTCGATGCGGCCGACGCGGCGCTGGCCCTGATGGACCACCCACGGTGAGAGTCGGATTCATCGGCGCGGGACGGATGGGCCGCCCCATGGTCGGCCGCCTGGTGGCCGCCGGTCACGACGTCCTTGCCGTGGGCCGGACGGCCGAAAAGCGCGGCGAGCTCGAGCAACTGGGCGCGCGGACCGTCGGCGAGGCGGCCGAAGCCGGTGCCCGAGCCGACGTCGTGGTGCTCTGTGTGTTCAACGACGATCAGGTTCGAGAGGTCTGCCTGGCCGGCGAATTGCTATCCGCAATGCGGCCCGGTTCGGTGCTGGTGGTGCACACCACCGTCAGCCCGGACACCATCGCGGCCATCGGCGAGCGCGCACAAGGTGTTGACGTCGTCGATGCCGCGGTCAGCGGGGGCCCACATGACGTCGCCGCCGGGCGCCTCACGCTGTTCGTCGGCGGTGCCGACCAAGCGGTTGACCGAGTGCGAGCGCTGCTTTGTTGCTACGGCGACCCGGTCCTGCACGTCGGGCCGGCCGGCGCGGGCCAGAAAGTGAAACTCGTCAATAACGCACTGTTCGCCGGGCAGATCGGGCTGCTGGCCGAGTCGGTCCGGCTGGGAGAAGGGCTCGGCGTGCCGGAGTCGACGTTGCTGACCGCCCTGGGACACGGCAGCGCGGCTAGCCGCGTGCTAAACCTCGTCGCGGCGGGCGGTTCCATCGCGTCGTTCATCGAAATGACCGGCGAGTTCGTGGCGAAGGATGCGGCCACCGTCCGCGCTATCGCCGGGGAGTTGGGCAGCGGTCTGGGTGCGCTGGGCGACGTCATCGCGGCCATCGGCGTCGCGAAGACGGTATGAAATACCAGCGTTTTGGTCTTTCCGGTTCGTCATGAAGGTATTACCGTTAGCGTTACAGTCAGCGACTCCGCTGTAACGGGTTCAGCCCAACCTCGCCGCTGAGGAGGATGCAGTGACAAAACCGAAGGTCGTCTTCGATCCGTACTCGGAGGACTACTTCAACAACCCGTTTGACATCTATCGGCGGATGCGCGAGGAAACGCCACTGTATTACGACGAGCGAGAGGACTTCTACGCCCTGACCCGCCATGAAGACGTGGCGGCCGCGTTCAAGGATTTCGAGACGTACTCGTCGGCGCGCGGCTGCGACCTGGCGATGGTGCGCAAGGGCTTGCCGCCCGAGCAGAAGTCGATCATCTTCATGGACCCGCCGGAGCACCGCCACATGCGCAGCCTGCTCAACAAGGCGTTCACCCCGCGGGCGATCCAGTCGCAGCGGGAGACGATCATCGAGGTGATCGACAAATATCTGGGAGCGGTCGATCCGGATAATTTCGACGTCGTGCAGGACTTCTCCGGACCTTTCCCGGTCGAAGTCATCACCCGGATGGCCGGGGTCCCTGAGGAATACCGCCAGCAGGTCCGCCACTGGATCGACACCAGCCTGCACCGTGAACCGGGACAGATCGAGGTCAGCGAAGCGGGCATGCAGGCCAACATCGACACGGCGATGTATTACTTCAGCCTGGTCCAGGAGCGGCGCCAGGACCCGCAGGACGACATGATCAGCCGGCTGATCGCCGCCGAAATTCCAGGTGAAGACGGCCAGCTGCGCAAGCTCGACGACATCGAGATCTGCGGGTTCGCAACCCTTCTGGGCGGCGCGGGCGCGGAGACCGTCACCAAGCTGATGGGCAACGCCGCGGTGATCTTCGCCAATCACCCCGACCAGTGGCAGAAGCTGCAGGAGGACCGGGACAAGATCCCCGGGGCGGTCGAGGAGTTACTGCGTTACGAGGGGCCGGTGCAGTACAACGTCCGCTACACCCTCAAGGAGGCCAACGTCAGCGGTGGCGTGATCCCGCCGGGCAAACCGGTATTCCTGTGCGGTGCCGCGGCCAACCGCGACCCGGACGCCTTCACCGACGCCGACACGTTCGACATCGAGCGCGATCACACCGAGGCGCAGCACCTCGGACTCGGATACGGGATCCACAGCTGCTTGGGCGCCGCGCTGGCCCGCCTGGAAAGCCGGATCGCGCTGGAGCGGTTGCTCGACTTCATGCCGCGCTACGAGGTCGACTTGGCGGGGTGCAAACGGGTGACCATGCAAAACGTGGCGGGCTGGAAGAACGTGCCCGTCAAGGTGCTTCGTTAAAGGGGGCCACGATGACGAAGAAAATCGAAGTCGACTGGGGACTCTGCGAGAGCAACGGTGTCTGCATGGGTATCAACCCAGACATCTTCGAGCTCGGCGACGACGACATGTTGACCGTCCACCAAGAGGAAGTCACCCCGGAGAACGAGGCGGACGTGCGCGAGGCCGTCCGCCAGTGCCCTCGTCAGGCGATCTCCATCGTCGGAGAGTAATCAGATTCCGGAGAGGATGACGGCGTTGCAGTCGGCAGCCTGCTGGCGCAGTTTCGCCGCCTTCTGGTAGCCCTCGGATTCGTACCACGCCCGAGCCGCATCCACCGACTCGAATTCGAGCACCACGGTCTGGTCGCCGTGCCAGTCGCCCTCGATGACTTTGGGCGCGGTGTCCACCGCGAGGATGGTGGCACCGCTCATCGCGGATCCGGCGGCTTGAGCGTATGCCTTCATGCCTTCCGGGTCTTTGATGGCCTCGGTGAGGATGACATACCCTTTGGCCACTCGAATCTCCTTACTCGCCCGTAATTTTGGTTATTTCTCGCTGATCGCCTGCTCGGGACAGCATTGGATCGCCTCCTGAGCGGCGGACTCCAATTCCGCCGGGACATCGGAATCTGTCGCTACGGCGTAACCGTCGTCGGTCAGGCTGAACACGTCGGGGCACAGCGTGAGACACATGCCGTGACCGCGACACCGCTGGTCGTCTACCCAAACCTTCATGCCAGTGTGAACTCCAGGTGCAATTCGGTCAGGCCACGCAGAATGTAGGTCGGAACGTATTGGTAGCGACGGTTATCCGCGGGCCCGTGGACGTCCTCGTTGATCCTGATATCCGTCGTGCGGTCGAGCAGCCGTTCGATCGCCACCCGGGTTTCGGCCCGCGCCAGCGGGGCGCCGGGGCAGCTGTGGATACCACGCCCGAACGAGATGTGCTGGCGCGCGTTCTTGCGCGTCGGATCGAAGGTGGCGGGTTCTTCGAACCGGCGCGGATCACGGTTGGCCGCGGCCTGCACGATCATCACCGTAGTGCCGGCCGGCAGGTCGACGCCACCGACGTTGACCGGCCGCCGGTTCATCCGGAAGTCGCCCTTGACCGGGCTCTCGTGGCGCAGCGATTCTTCGATGAAATTCGGGATCAGGCTGCGATCCTTGCGCAGCTGCGCCTGGATATCGGGGCGCTCGCCCAGCGTCTGCAGGGCCGCGCCGAGCAGCCGCACGGTGGTCTCCTGTCCCGCCGAGAACACGTTGCTGGCGACACGAGCCACGTCCTCGACGTCCGGGATCGAACCGTCGGGAAAGGTGGCGGTGGCCAGGCCGGTGAGCACGTCGTCACGCGGCTCGCTCCGGCGGTCGCGGACGTAATCGGAGAACAGGCCGTAGAGGAATTCCAGCGGGCTGTGGGCCAACGATTCCTTGCCGGTGCCCCCGACGCCGCCGCCCGAGTGCTCGCGGATGCCCTTGATGAACTTGTCGCGGTCCTCCATCGGCACGCCCAGCAGGTCGGCGATCACCAGCAGGGTGAACGGGCCCGCGAAGCCCTTGATCCATTCGCCGTGGCCGGGGGCCAGGAAGTCGTCGAGCGCCTGGTCGGCGAGCGCCCACATGGCGTCCTCGTTCTCTTTGAGGCGCTTCGGGGTGATCAGCCGCATCAGCAACGAGCGGTGGTTGGTGTGGGTCGGCGGGTCGAGCGTGGGCAGCTGGTCGCTGAAGGGCAGTTCGTCACGGTGCTGCTCGATCAGCTCGGTGATGTCGTCGCCTTCGATCGGGACCGGGAAGCCGGGGAACGGACCCGTCACCGAGATGCAGGAAGACCACGTCTCGGCGTCGTTGAGGACCGCACACGCCTCGTCCCACCCGGTGATCATCGTGACGTCGTGGTGGCTTTCCCGGGTGACGGGGCAACGCTGACGCAGCGCCTCGTAGTAGGGGTACGGGTTCTCGATGAGCTCGCTGCCGCGAAAGAAGTCCAATTCGGAGAATTCGTTCGCCATCTCCTGCTCCTTGAATCTCGGCTAGTGAGAATGTGCCTCTCGCGGATGAGTATTACATTTTCACACGGGGTGGTGGTCGTCAACGACGGGTCCCCGCCGGGCGTCTCGAGACGCGCGATTCGCCGGCCGCCGACCGTGGCGCGCCGGTCTGATCGCGCCCGACTAGCTGGCGGGAACCAGGTCGGCGGCCACCGAGGGCCACGCCAGCAGCCCGCTGCGGAACGTCTCGACGTGGCCGACGGGGGCGTGCGGTACGGCCGCCGCCGCGAGGGCCTGGGCCTTGAACGTCTGCGCCGCCATGCTCAGCTGGTGTTGCACCAGTCCGACGCTGTCATCGAGTTCCGACGGCCAGTCCTCCCCCCACAGCGTGACCTCCATGGCGCCCTGATCGAGGGCCCGCAGCACGCCTTGGCGAACCCGCGCGTCGCAGCCGAACAGATCCGCCGCGGCCGCCAGGGCCTGGGGGCGGGGCCGCGAATGCACCGATGCCAGCGCCTCTTCGAGGTCGAGCACCTGGGCACCGATGATTTGCAGCGGCCGGTCATCGGGGTGGTCGGCCAGATCCATCAAGAGCACGGTGACGTCCCAACCCGCCATCGACCGGTCAAAGATCCAGCCACCGGCGAACCGCACCACATCGACCGCGGTGGTGGCGACGACGTCGAGCCGGTACCTCATGTCGTCTCGAGCTTCTTCGGGGGCGCGAAGTCCCGCGCCAGTGTCTCGGCGTACTGCTTGAACACCTCGGGCAGCGGTATCGAGGGATCGAGTAACCATGTGGTTTCCATTCCGTGGACGAAGGCGAGGATTTCTACTGCCTTGACGGCGGGGTCTATGTCGTCGCGATACCGGCCATCGGCCTGACCGCGACGGATGAGCTCGGCGACGATGTCGGTGGCGGCCCGGTGCCTGGCCAGCATGCGGTCGTGCAGCGGAGCCTCGGGCAGGATGTTCTCGACGAGCAGCACCGTGAACGTCCCCACCAATTCGGGGGCCCGGTGGAACCGGTCCGCGACCGCGGCGATCTGGTCGAACAGATCCCCGGTCCGGTCGGCGTGGGTGTCGTCGTCGAGGTCGCGGGCATCGAGCACCGCGTGCAGCAGCTGCTCCTTCGATTCGAAGTGATGCAGCAGGCCTGCCGGTGTCACCCCGGCCTCACCGGCGATCTGGGCGAGCGTGGTGCTGCGCCAGCCGTTGCGGGTGAGCAGGCGTTGGGCGACGTCGAGGATCCGCTGCTTGCGGTCCTCCCCCTTAGCGAGAAGCGTGTCGTATCGCCGCGCGACGGGCACCAGGGTCCTCTCTACCGACGTAGCAAAACCAACCTAGTGAACACACAGTAGGTTAGTTTGGCCGCTGTGACAAGGGTCACGTGGTGCGGTTTTTCAGCGCGCCGGGTCCCGCCTCGGGGGCTGTCAGCTCACCAGCTCGACCAGCGTGGCGTTGGCGGTGCCGCCGCCTTCGCACATGGTCTGCAGCCCGTAGCGAATCCCGTTGTGGCGCATGTGGTGGGCCATGCGCGCCATCAACACCGCCCCCGACGCGCCCAGCGGGTGCCCCAGCGCGATCGCCCCGCCCAGCGGGTTCATCCGGGCCGGGTCCGCCCCGGTTTCCGCCAGCCATGCCAGCGGAACCGGCGCGAAGGCCTCGTTGACCTCGAAGACACCCACGTCGGCCAGCGCGACGCCGGCCTTGCCCAGCACCTTCTCGGTCGCGGGGATGGGGCCGGTGAGCATCAGCACCGGATCGGCGCCGGTCACAGCGCCCGCCAGGTAGCGCACCATCGGCGTCAAACCGAGCTCGACGGCCAGCTCCGCGGTGGTCACCAGCAGCGCGGCGGCGCCGTCGGAGATCTGCGACGAATTGCCGGCGTGAATCACCCCGTCCTCGGCGAAGGCGGGCTTGAGCGCGCCGAGCTTCTCCACGGTGCTGCCGCGCCGCACGCCCTCGTCGGCGGTGACGACGTTGTTGTCGGCTCCCTCGACGAACACCGGCACCAGCTGCTCGGTGAACGCGCCGCTGTCCTGGGCCGCGGCCGCGCGCTCGTGGGACTCGACGGAGAATTCGTCGAGGCGGGTGCGGGAGAATCCCCATTTCTTGGCGATCAGTTCCGCCGACAGGCCCTGGTTGAAGGAGAAATCGTCATAGCGGGCAAGTACTTTCGGGCCGTAGGGCATACCGGTTGCGCGGGCCGAACCGAGCGGTACGCGGCTCATGACCTCGACCCCGCCGGCCACGACGACATCCTGCTGCCCGGACATCACCGCCTGCACGGCGAAGTCCAGCGCCTGCTGGCTGGACCCACAGGCTCGGTTGACGGTGGTGCCGGGGATGGTCTCGGGCCAGCCGGCGGCCAGAACCGCGTAGCGGCCGATGTTGCTGGACTGATCGCCCACCTGGGACACGCAACCCCAGACCACGTCGTCGATGATCTCGGGACCGATGCCGGTGCGCTCGATGAGTTCGGTCAGGACGACCGCGGACAGGTCGGCGGCATGCATGCCGGACAGGGCGCCGTTGCGCTTCCCCACCGGCGTCCGCACCGCCTCGACGATGACTGTTTCACGCATATCCCTACTCCGATTGCTTGTCGCCCGAATGTGGTTCCACGCCAGATTTTGCTAGGGCCCACCGACCAGTAAACGATGGCTCCCGCCGTTGCGCGAAAGCGGCGTAGGCCGCCGCCGAGTCCGCGGTCGCGAAGTTGACGCCCTGGGCGCGGGCCTCGCTGGCCAGCGCGTCCCGCAGGGTGCGGTCGGCGCCCTCATTCAGTAGCGCCTTGGTGTGGGCCAGCGCGATCGGCGGGCCGGCCGCCAACCGGTTGGCGAGATCGTCGACGAACGCGTCGATCTCCGCGGCCGACACCACCCAGGTCACCAGGTTGAGGGCGCATGCTTCCTCGGCATCGATCGTGTCCGCCAGCAACGCCAGCCGCTTGGCCTGTTGCAGCCCAACGATTTTGGGCAACAGCCAGGAGCCGCCGAGGTCGATCGACAGGCCCCGTTTCGAAAAGATCTGGCAGAACGTCGATTCCGGTGTGGCCACCACCAGATCACAGCCCAGCGCGAGGTTCCAGCCGGCGCCGACGGCCACCCCGGTCACCTTGGCGATCGTCGGAATCGACAGCTCGTGCAGCGCCAGCGCCACGTCGGTCAACCGCTGCAACTTGTACTTCGGATGGATGTCCTCGGGAGCCGAGATGTCCGCGCCGGAACAGAAACTGCCGCCGGAGCCGGTGATCACCAGTGCGCGCACGCCGGGATCGTGGCCGGCGGCATCCAGCGCGTCCCGCAGGGCGACCCATAGTTCCGGGTTGATCGCATTCTTGCGACGCGGGCGGTTGAGCGTGAGGGTGCGCACCCCGCCGCGGTCCTCCGACAGCAACACGGGGTCATCGGTCGTGGTCAATAGCTCCTCGGCAACTTCAGGACGTTGGCTCCCAGGAAGTTCAGAATCATCTCCTGGCTGACCGGCGCGATCTTCATCAACCGGGCCTCCCGGAAGTAACGGGTGATGTGGTATTCCTCGGCGTAACCCATGCCGCCGTGGGTTTGCAGCGCCCGGTCGGCGGCGGTGAAGCCGGCGTCGGCGCACAGATACTTTGCCGTATTGGCTTCGCGCCCACAGGGTTTGCCATTGTCGTAGAGCCAGGTGGCCTTACGCAGCATGAGCTCGGCGGCGTCGAGCCGGGCGAGTGAATCGGCGAGTGGGAACTGCAATCCCTGGTTCATGCCGATGGGTCGGCCGAACACCTCGCGCTCGTTGCCGTATTTCACCGCCTTCTCCAGCGCCACCCGGCCGATGCCGAGCGCCTCGGCCGCGATCAGCATCCGCTCCGGGTTGAGACCGTCGAGGATGTACTGAAAGCCTTTGCCTTCCTCGCCCACTCGGTCCTCGACCGGCACCTCGAGATTGTCGATGAACAGTTCATTGGAGCTGACGGCGTTGCGGCCCATCTTGCGGATGGGGCGGATGTCGACGCGGCTGCGATCGAGATCGGTGAGGAACAGGGTCATCCCGTCGGTCTTCTTGGTGACCTCGTCGTAGCTCTGCGTCCGGGTGAGCAGCAGGATCTTGTCGGACTCCATCGCTTTGGAGATCCAAACCTTGCGACCGTTGACGATGTAGCGATCACCGTCCCGCTTGGCGAACGTGGTGATCCGCGAAGTGTCAAGCCCGGCACCGGGTTCGGTGACACCGAAGCAGACGTGCACCTCGCCGGTCGCGACGGCGGGCAACGTGCGGGCCTTGAGCTCGTCGGAGCCGTGCACCACGACCGGCTGCATGCCGAAGATGGACAGGTGAATCGAACTGGCCGCGTTCATGGCGCCGCCGGACTTGGCGACCTCCTCGAGCAGGATCGTCGCTTCGGTGATCCCCAGGCCATGCCCGCCGTACTCGGTCGGGATCGTCATGCCCAGCCAGCCGCCCTCGGCGATGGCCTTATAGAACTCGGTCGGAAATTCGTGCGCCTGGTCCTTCTCCATCCAGTATTGGTCGTCGAATTTCCGTGCCAGCTCCGCCACCGACCGACGGATCAGTTCCTGATCTTCGGTCAGCTCAAAGTTCATTCCACCCACTGGTGGTCTCCTCTTCTCAGCGCGAACAGACACAAAAGCACCCGACACGCCGACGATTTAGGTGCTTTTGCGTCTGCTCGGCGACAGTACTGTGCTCAGTCCTTGTTGCCGGTAAGGGCTTTCGCGTTGGCCGCGAAGTCCGCGAACGACGAGCCGCCCCGACCGTCCTTGTCGTGACCCTTGGCCTTGATGGACACATCGTGCCCCTCGGCGGCCTTGCGCAGCGCACCGACGGTCGCCTGTTCGCGCGAAATGTGCGTGAATGGGTCGAACGAGTACCAGCGCATGGCGTTCTCGTGGGTCATCCTGTTGATCTCGTCATCGGGAACGTTGTTGAGAGACAACACATCCCACAGCTCTTCGGGCGCACCCGGCCACATCGAGTCGCTGTGCGGGTAGTCGGCTTCCCAGCAGATGTTGTCGATGCCGATCATGTTGCGCAGCGCCACGCCGACCTTGTCGCTGATGAAGCAGGTCAGGAAGTGGTCGCGGAACACCTCGCTGGGCAGCTTGCCCTTGAAGTCCTGGTGCGTCCAGGCGGAGTGCATCTCGAAGGTGCGGTCCGCGCGCTCGAGGAAGTAGGGGATCCAGCCGGTGCCGCCCTCCGACAGCGCAATCTTGAGGTCGGGGTATTCCTTTATAGGCTTGGACCACAACAGATCGGCGGCGGCCTGCACGATGTTCATCGGCTGCAGCGTGATCATCACGTCCATGGGGGCGTCGGGCGCGGTGATGGCCAACCGTCCCGAGGAACCGATGTGCACGTTCATCACGGTGCCGGTGTCGCACAGCGCCTTCCACAGCGGGGCCCAGTAGTCGTCGTGGAAGCTGGGGTACCCCATCGCGGCCGGGTTCTCGGTGAAGGTCAAGGCGTGCACGCCCTTTTTGGCGACCCGCCGCACTTCGGCCGCGCACGCCTCGGCATCCCAGATCACCGGGATCGCCATCGGGATGAATCGCGCCGGGTAGGCACCGCACCACTCTTCGATGTGCCAGTCGTTGTAGGCCTGCACCAGTGCGATCGAGAAGTCGTTGTCGTCGGTGGCGAACAGCCTTCCGGCGAAACCGGGGAAGGACGGGAAGCAGATCGACGCCAGGATGCCGCCGGCGTTCATGTCCTTGACGCGCTCGTCGACGTTGTAACAACCGGGCCGGATCTCGTCGAGCCCCGTCGGCTCGATGCCGTACTCCTCCTTGGGCCTCCCGGCCACCGCGTTGAGCGCGACGTTGGGG
Organism: Mycobacterium sp. 1165196.3; assembly: GCF_001673415.1. Classification (NCBI taxonomy): domain Bacteria; kingdom Bacillati; phylum Actinomycetota; class Actinomycetes; order Mycobacteriales; family Mycobacteriaceae; genus Mycobacterium; species Mycobacterium sp. 1165196.3. The sequence goes on from NZ_LZLU01000105.1 coordinate 67,125, forward strand.
ATGACGGTGTCGCGGAACTTCCACATGTCCGATCCGTCGGCGTTGTGCACGAGCCGGGGCGCATCGTCCTGATACTTCTTCGGCAGGTGGTTCTTGAACATGTCCGGCGGCTCGACGGTGTGGTCGTCGACGCTGATCAGAATCATGTCTTCTTTGTTCATGGCCGTCCCTTTCATCGGATCCACCGGATCGATTAGAGCCTCGGCGAATCGCTGCCCGTGCCAAGATCACTAAACTGAAAACTATCTTCTCGCCAGGCGAGAATCAACATCCAGCGGTTGCTCGGCGCCGCCGCAACCTTCTGACCAGCAGCCGAACGTGCAGGCCCAGCGCCCTTCCACGGCGCAGCCATGCCGTGAGGTAGGACCGGGTTGGCGTGGCGGAACGGGGGCCGGTGGCCGCCCTGTCGACGCGGGCGGCCGCCCGGTCGCGACGTGCGCCAGGGCGATGGGTGGACCTGTCCTCGAGCGGCACGCCGGCATTGACCGGACGCGCGTTTCGTGCCAGTCTGTTAGTTGCAAATGAGAATATGATTCTCTTTCACCGAGAGGACACTGCCAATGCGCTTGCAGCCGCTGCCCGCCGACCAGTGGGACGAGGCGACCCGGCAGGCCCTCTCGGCGATGCGTGAGGCGGACAGCAACAACGCGCTGTCCACGCTGGCCCATCATCCGGCGCTAGCCAAGGCGTTTCTGCGGTTCAACGTCCACCTCCTGGTGTCGTCCACACTGCCGGCCCGCATCCGCGAACTGGCCATCCTGCGGGTGGCCCATCGCCGGCGGTGCGCCTACGAGTGGTCACACCACGAGCGAATGGCCAAAGAAGAAGGAATCACCGACGACCAGATCGCGGCCTTGAAGCGCGGCGAGGCCGCCGACGCGTTCGACCAGGTCGTGATCACTGGCGTCGACGAGCTCGATGAGAAGTCGGAGCTGTCGGACCAGACCTGGGCGGCACTGGGCGAGCGCCTCGACGACCAGCAACGGATGGACTTCGTCTTCACAGTCGGCTGCTACGCCCTGCTGGCCATGGCCTTCAACAGTTTTGGCATCCAACCCGAACACGCCACCACAGCCGCTAACAACGTCGAATAAGAGGAGTAAGAACGTTGCCGCACTTCCCGAAGCCGGCCGCCGGCAGCTGGACAGAAAACTACCCCGAGTTGGGGACCGCGCCGGTCGACTACACCGACTCGATCGACCCCGCGTTCTTCGAGGCCGAACGTGACGCCGTGTTCAGGAAGACCTGGCTCAACGTCGGCCGCGTCGAGCGCCTGCCCCGCACCGGCAGCTACTTCACCAGGGAACTACCCTCCGCCGGCAAGGGCACGTCGGTGATCATCACCAAGACCAAGGACGGGTCCGTCAAGGCGTACCACAATGTCTGCCGCCACCGTGGAAACAAGTTGGTGTGGAACGACTTTCCCAACGAGGAGACCTCCGGCACCTGCCGGCAGTTCACCTGCAAGTACCACGCCTGGCGCTACAGCCTCGACGGCGATCTGACCTTCGTTCAACAGGAAGAAGAGTTCTTCGACCTCGACAAGAGCAACTTCGGCCTGGCGCCGGTTCGCTGCGAGGTGTGGGAAGGCTTCATCTTCATCAACTTCGACGACAACGCGGCGCCGCTCACCGACTACCTCGGACCGCTGGCCAAGAGCATCGAGGGCTACCCGTTCGGCGAGATGACCGAGACCTACTCCTACCGGGCGGAGGTCGGCAGCAACTGGAAGCTGTTCATCGACGCGTTCGTCGAGTTCTACCACGCGCCGATCCTGCACCAGGGTCAGTACACCAAGGAAGAAGCCGCCAAGATCCAGAAGTTCGGCTACGAGGCCTTGCACTATGAGCTGGCCGGCCCGCACAACCTGCAGTCGACCTGGGGCGGTCAGGCACCTCCCCCGGACATGTCGATGGTCAAGCCGATGGACCAGGTGTTGCGCAGCGGGTTGTTCGGTCCGTGGGACAAGCCGGAGATCATCCAGAACATGGAGCTGCCACCGGGCGTCAACGTGAAGCGGGTGCCGCAGTGGGGCATCGACTCGTGGCTGTTCTACCCGAACTTCATGCTGCTGATCTGGGAGCCGGGCTGGTATTTGACCTACCACTACTGGCCGACCGCGGTGGACAAGCACATCTTCGAGTCGTCGCTGTATTTCGTGCCGCCGCGCAATGCGCGGGAACGCCTGGCCCAGGAGTTGGCCGCCGTGACGTTCAAGGAGTACGCGCTGCAGGACGCCAACACCCTGGAAGCGACCCAGACCATGATCGGCACCCGGGCCGTCAAGGAGTTCCTGCTCTGCGACCAGGAAGTCTTGATCCGACACCTGCACCACACGACCGCCAACTACGTCAAGGAGTACCAGCGCAATGGCGCTACCGTCTGAATTCGCCGCCCTCGAGCCCTTTTTGGAGTGGGACCTGGCCACCGAGCCCGAGCGCTACGCCAAGCGGTTGGCCTCGACGATGGCCCAGATGCAGGAGTTCTACGACGTCGCTTTCCCGATGCTGAACGACGTCATCGCCTACTGCGACAAGTTCCCCTTGGACGACCTGCCGGAGGACGCAAAGACGTTGATGCACATGATGCAGTCGCTCGTCATGGTGTCCTTCCCCATCGAGGCGTGGAAGCAGCCGCGCGTGCCGGACAGCGGCGCGGCGTGGGTTGAAGTGATCCGGGAACCGGTGATCTAGCAGGTGCTGACGCTCAAGGCCGCAGGGCTGCTCGACGTTGACGGCGGCGAGATCATCCGGCCCGGCATCCTGAAGATCCAGGACGACCGGATCGTCGGCCTGGGGGGCGACCCCGAAGGCGAAATCATCGAGCTGGGCGACCAAGTTCTGTTGCCGGGCCTGATGGACATGGAGGTCAACCTCCTGATGGGCGGGCGCGGGGAGACGCCCGGGCTGTCCCAGGTGCAAGACGACCCGCCGACGCGGGTGCTGCGCGCTGTCGGCAACGCCCGGCGCACGCTGCGCGCCGGTTTCACCACCGTGCGCAACCTGGGATTGTTCGTCAAGACCGGCGGCTACCTGCTCGACGTCGCCCTGGCCAAGGCCATCGACGCGGGCTGGATCGAGGGGCCCCGAATCGTCCCGGCCGGCCACGCGATCACGCCCACCGGCGGGCACCTTGACCCGACGATGTTCGCCGCATTCATGCCGGGCGCGCTCGAGCTCACGATCGAAGAGGGCATCGCCAACGGGGTCGACGAGATCCGCAAGGCGGTGCGCTACCAGATCAAGCACGGCGCCGAATTGATCAAGGTGTGCGTTTCCGGCGGTGTCATGTCGTTGACCGGTGAGGCTGGGGCGCAACACTACTCGGACGAGGAACTGCGCGCGATCGTCGACGAGGCGCACCGCCGTGGACTGCGTGTCGCCGCCCACACGCACGGCGCGGAAGCCGTCAAGCACGCGGTCGCGTGCGGTATCGACTGCATCGAGCACGGGTTCCTGATGGACGACGAGGCCATCAAGATGCTGGTCGACAACGACAGGTTCCTAGTGACCACCCGCAGGCTCGCCCAGGCGATGGACGTGTCACGCGCCCCGAAAGCCCTGCAGGACAAGGCGGCCGAGATGTTCCCCAAGGCCGAGACCTCGATCAAGGCCGCCTACGAGGCCGGGGTGAAAATCGCGGTCGGCACCGACGCCCCGGCAATCCCGCACGGCAAGAATGCCGACGAGCTTGTCACGCTGGTGGAATGGGGCATGCCGCCGCTGGCGGTGTTGCGGGCCGCCACCATCACCGCGGCCGAGCTGATCAACTCGACCGACCGGGGGCGCCTCGCGGCGGGCCAGCTCGCGGATATCATCGCGGTACCGGGAAACCCGTTGGAAGACATCACGGTTACCCAGCGCGTCAGCTTCGTCATGAAAGGCGGCAAGGTCTATGTCGACGCCCGATCAGCCTAAAAGCGGCCCAACCCGAACTGATGACCTGGTCGAGATCCAGCAGCTGCTCGGCCGCTACGCGGTCACCATCACCCAGGAGGACATCGAAGGTCTGGTCGCCGTCTTCACTCCCGACGGCACCTACAGCGCCTTCGGCGAGACCTACAGCCTGAGCCGATTTCCGGAATTGGTGGCCGCGGCCCCAAAGGGCTTGTTCCTCACCGGAACCGCGGTGGTCGACCTTAATGGGGATGCGGCCACCGGCACCCAACCGCTGTGCTTCATCGACCATGCCACTCACGACATGCGGATCGGTTACTACCGCGACACCTATCTGCGGACAGCTGACGGGTGGCGACTGAAGACCCGCGCCATGACCTTCATCCGCCGCAGCGGGGTGCACGACTCCGGGCGCCCGCACGCCATCGGCCGTCCCGCCGGTGACTCCGCGGCCCAGGCAGCGACTTAAGGAGCCGACCAATCGAAGTGAATGTCGAGCAGTTCCGGACCGACCTGCGCGCGTGGCTCGACGACAACGATCTGACCCCCGAGCCCGACCACTCGCTGCAGGGGCACATGCGGCAGTTCGCCCGGGTCAGCCGCGCGCTCTACGACGCCGATTGGATGCGGTTCGGCTGGCCGGTCGAGGTCGGTGGGCTGGGCGGCCCGGCAGTGCTGCGCGCGATCGTCGGCGAAGAGGTGGTTGGTCGGCGCCTGGCCGAACCCGGCCCCTATTCGATGCTCGAGGTCCTCGCCCCCACGATGATCGATTACGCGCCCGTGGAGCTCGCCAAGGAAATGGTGCCGCGGCTACTCAGCGGGGAAGAGCAATGGTGCCAAGGCTTTTCCGAGCCGGGGTCGGGCAGTGACCTGGCGTCGCTGACCACCCGCGCGACGCAGCAAGGCGATAACTGGATCGTCAACGGACAAAAGGTCTGGACCAGCTTCGCGCAGTTCTCCACCCGGTGCGTCCTGCTCACCCGCACCGCGCCCGGCCACGACGGGATCACCGCGTTCTTCGTCGACCTCGACACCCCCGGCATCACCGTCCGCCCGCTGCGCACGATGCACGGCGTCGACGAATTCTGCGAGGTGTACTACGACGACGTGGTGATTCCGGCCAGCCGGATGCTGGGCAAGCCCGGGGACGGCTGGCGACTGGCCATGGACCTGCTGCCCTACGAACGCTCCGCCTGCTTCTGGCAGCGAATCGCCTACCTCTATTCACGTTTCGACGACTTGATCACCGCGGCGTCAGAAAACGGGGACCCCGACGAATCCGCGCTCGGCGGGGCCTATTTGGCTCTTCATACGTTGCGCTGCCGATCGCGTGCCACCCAGCATCGCATGCGCGACGGGGCCCGGCTGGGGCCGGACACCTCCATCGACAAGGTGCTGCTGGCCTCCGCGGAGCAGCGACTCTACGACACCGTCCGCGACGTGTTGCCGGGAACGCTGGAGCTCGAAGACACGCCGTGGCGTTCGGAATATCTGTATTCGCGCGCCGCGACGATCTACGGCGGCACCGCCGAGATCCAGCGCAATATCATCGCCCGCCGGCTACTCGACCTCGGGAAGGAGTGACCGTGACCCCTCCGACGGACATCGAGTCCGATCCCGAATCGCTTCGCCTGCTCGCGGAGTCGTTGCGGACGACGATGACGGCCGCCTCGGGAGCCAAGCTCGACGCGGCGCTGACCGAGCTCGGCTGGCGCGACATGCTCGACGAAATGCCCGACATCGCAATACCTCTGGTGTTCAAGCTGCTCGGTGAGACCGGTTCCCACGCACCCGTGCTCAACGACGTGGTGCTGCGCGCGGCGGGCGACGCGCCCGGGGGAACCCTGCCGCTGCCGTTCGCCGGTGGCTCCTGGGTGCTGTGGGAGCGCCGTGACCATGCCGACTCGGCGATCGACGAGCTGTTGCCGATACACCGTGCGCCTCACGATGATTCGTTGCCGCCCGCCGCGCGGTACGCGGGTTGGCGGGCTCTCGGGTGGTGGCTGGTCGGCACCAGCCGCGCCATGCTGTCACTGGCTCGTCAGCACGCCGTCGACCGGGTCCAGTTCGGTCGGCACATCAGTTCGTTCCAGGCGATCCGGCATCGACTGGCCGAGGCGCTGGTCGCGATCGAGGGTGCCGAGGCGACACTGCAGGCCGCCACGGATTGCGACGACCCGCAGGGGCTTGCTTCGCTGCTGGCCAAGGCCGCGGCCGGCCAGGCGGCGCTGATCACCGCGCGTCACTGTCAGCAGGTGCTCGGCGGCATCGGCTTCACCGCCGAACACCCGCTGCACCACCACATCAAGCGGTCGTTGATCCTCGACGGACTGCTGGGTAGTTCGAAAGAACTCACCCGTCAGGCCGGAAAGGCGGTCGTGGCTGCCGGCTCGGCGCCCCGGCTCGCGCAGCTGTAACGCGGCGCGCCCACACCCAGGCACCGTGCGCGGAGCATGAGATGCTTCGCGGGGGCCACCCGGTGGCTCGGCGTCGGCGCGGACGTCGGCCCCACCATGAGCCCTGGGAGGTGGGACGCAATGAGTCAGCCGCAAGGACCACAAAACCAGTTCGGGGTCGCCTCGGTGCTCCTGGGCCTGGTCGGTCTCATCACCTGCTGGCTGCTGCTCGGGGTGCCCTTCGGCATCGCGGCCGTGGTGACCGGCGACATCGCCCGGCGAAGGGTGGTCCGCGGCCAGGCGAACAAGCGCCGAACCGCTCTGGCCGGGATGGTTCTAGGGACGGTTGCGATAGTTGCGGGTCTTGTCGCCATCGGCTACTACGCCCACCTGGACGCCCGAAACCATTGACGCGCAGATCAATTGCGCGGTAACCCGAGCACGCGTTCGGCGATGATGTTGCGCTGAATCTCCGACGTACCACCGGCGATGGTCGCGGCGAAGGTGCGCGCGTACCGGTCGAACCAGCTGCCGTAGTGGCTGTCCAGGTTGAGCGGGGCGAACGGGGCGGTGACTCCGCGCAAGGCCAGTCCCTCGCCGTCCTTGGCGGCCAGCGCGTCCTCGCAGGCGCGTTGCATCGCCTCCGAGCCGAGCAACTTGAGCACCGACTGGGCGGGCACATCCTCTTCGCCACGCGCGGCTTTGGCGAGCGTCGCCGACCCCAGTAGCCGCATCGCGTAGAAATCCATCACCAGCGTCGCGTAGCTGTCCCGCTGCACCGGCCCCGAGGGGCTCGACTCGACGGTCATCGCGTGCAGCATGTCCGCGTAGTCCAGCCACAGCATCGCGCGTTCGTGGCCGAGCGAACCGGTCGCGACGCGCCAGCCGCCGTTGAGCTCCCCCACCAGGTTCTCGGCCGGCACCCGGGCATCGGTGAAGAAGACCTCGTTGAAGTCGACGTCTTCGATGTCACCCATCGAGGCGAACGGGCGCCGAACCACACCGGGGGTGTCGGTGGGGATCAGTAAAGCGCTGATCCCCTTGTGCTTTGGCGCGTCCGGATCGGTGCGCACGAATGTCAGCAACACATCGGCGTGATGGGCGCCCGATGTCCACACCTTCTGCCCGTTGACGATGAAGCAGTCGCCTTGCGAATCGGAGTGGCGCACCGCGCGGGTCTTCAGCGAAGCGAGATCCGATCCCGCGCCGGGCTCGCTCATTCCCAGCGACGCGGTGATCTCCGCGCGCAGGATCGGCACCGCCCACCGTTGCTTCTGTTCGGGCGTGCCGAACGACAACAACGACGCCGCGATGATCCCGACGCCCTGGGGATTGAAACTTTGATAGATCCGCCGGCGCGACAACTCTTCGGAGTACACGTACTGCTGCAGCAGCGTCGCGTTGCGTCCGCCGAACTCCGGCGGGTTGCCGGGTTGTAGCCAGCCGTTGTCGAACAGCAGGCGTTGCCACCGGCGGGCCCACTCCGGAATGTCAGAGCTCGACTGCGGCCGCACCAACGCCTCGGCCTCGGAAGGCAGGTGTGCGTCGAGGAAAGCCACGAACTCGGCTCGGAACGCCTCCACGTCGGCGTCAAACGTCAGCTGCACGGCACTTCCCGGGTTGCTCCTGAGCATTCCCACACGTCGGTAGATCAAGGTTTCCGCCGACGACGCGGTTCACTCTTGCGATTACGCTTCCATACACACGTCTAAGAGAATAGTATTCTCGTGGTAAGAAAGTTACAATCTCCGACACGTGATCCGTGAGGGGGTCGAGCGCAGCGATGTCACGGCGTTCTCCGGTAGAGTCCAACCATGTTCTCCCCGCGCGGCAATCACCTGAGTCGGCCGTGACCAATCCAAGCGAAGAGCCGGCCTGGAAGCAGCGTGCGGTCGAGCGGTCGATCAAGACGGCGAAATTGCGTGCGGCGCAGCGCGTTCAGCGCTTCCTCGACGCCGCCCAGGCCATCATCATCGAAAAGGGCAGCACGGACTTTACCGTGCAGGAGGTCGTGGACCGCTCCCGCCAGTCGTTGCGCAGCTTCTACCTGCAGTTCGACGGCAAACACGAGTTGCTGCTGGCGCTGTTCGAGGACGCACTGAGCCGGTCGGCCGACCAGATCCGCGCGGCCACCGAGAACCAGGCCGATCCGCTGGAGCGGCTGCAGGTCGCCGTGCAGCTCCTGTACGAAGCGTCCCGCCCGGACCCGACGGCCAAGCGCCCGCTGTTCACGGACTTTGCTCCTCGACTGCTTGTCACCCACCCGGCCGAGGTCAAGATCGCCCATGCACCGCTGCTCGCGTTGCTGACTGAACTGATGGACGCGGCGCATGATGCCGGCAAGCTGCGCACCACCATCAACCCCAAGCGGGTGGCCGCCATGACCATGCAGACGGTGATGTTCATCGCACAATCCAGCGGTGGGCCCGACGACGCGACGACGCATCCCATCACCGCCGAAGAGGTATGGGATTTCTGCTCACGCGGATTCGTCGCGTAGCACCCGAACGCCCCGCGTTCCCGCATCTCGCCATGAGCAAATAGCGCACGCCGTTTGCCGGTGAGAATGAGATTCTCTAATATCTAGAACCACAAATAGCCGAAACGGATTCGTCATTGACACCCGCGACGGCCGAATGACAGAGTTCAAGGGCGGCAAGACTCGCGGTCCCGAACGCATCGTTCTCCGGCGCAGGCGTGCCGATCGATCAAGTCAGGAGTTGAGGTAGCCATGACCGGACGTGTTGAGGGCAAAGTCGCTTTCGTCACCGGAGCGGCGCGGGGTCAGGGCCGCAGCCACGCGGTGCGGTTGGCCCAGGAGGGCGCCGACATCATCGCCATCGACATCTGCAAGCCCATCCGCGAAGGCGTGCTGGACACCGCGATCCCGGCATCGACACCCGAAGACCTCGCCGAGACCGCCGACCTGGTCAAGGGACACAACCGCAGGATCTTCACGGCCGAAGTCGACGTGCGCGACTATGCCGCACTCAAGGCGGCGGTGGACACCGGCGTCGAGCAACTCGGCCGGCTCGACATCATCGTGGCCAACGCCGGAATCGGCAACGGCGGCGAAACGTTGGACAAGACCAGCGAAGAAGACTGGACCGAGATGATCGACATCAACCTGGCCGGCGTGTGGAAAACCGTGAAAGCCGGTGTGCCGCATCTGATCGCGGGCGGCAACGGCGGTTCGATCATCCTGACCAGCTCGGTCGGCGGGCTCAAGGCCTATCCCCACACCGGCCACTATGTCGCGGCCAAGCACGGCGTCGTCGGGCTGATGCGCGCCTTCGGAGTTGAGCTGGGACAGCACATGATTCGCGTCAACTCCGTGCACCCGACCCATGTCAAGACGCCCATGCTGCACAACGACGGCACCTTCAAGATGTTCCGTCCCGACCTGGAAAACCCGGGTCCCGACGACATGGCGCCGATCTGTCAACTGTTCCACACGCTGCCGATCCCCTGGGTCGAGCCGATCGACATCAGCAACGCGGTGCTGTTCTTCGCCTCGGACGAGGCCCGCTACATCACCGGCGTGACCCTGCCCATCGATGCGGGTAGCTGCCTCAAGTAGCCGCTAGAAGGGGCTGCTGTTGGACTGCCATTCGGCCGATTCGGGTCGCGGCCCGTAGCGGCGGATGTAGTCCTCGTGCATCCGCGCCTGTTTTTGTCGGTTGATCACGTCGACCAGGTTCGGATCCAGTCCATGAACGGCCAACCGGTGGCGGCGCCAGACCTTGTTCAGGGCAAGGGTTATCAGCAACGCCCAGATGTAGAGCGGCGCCGTCATCTCCGTGTGCACGTAGAGCGAGGCGGGCAGTAACCAAAACGGGGCAAGGACCAACAGGGGCGGTATGGCCCACCTGATCATGTGCCGGCGGATGGCTCCCTCCCCGGCCAGATCGCGCGCCACCCAGTCACGCATCGAGTCGGGCAGTCGCCGCCCGTAGGCATAGCCGATGCGCTGCCAGAGATTGGGTTTCGCGGCGGTCATGATGGCTCCTCGGGGTGATGTCAGGATTGCAGTGCGCCGGCTGCCACGGCGGCGGCGTTGATTCGGGTAAGGACCTGGTGCAGGTTCTCGAGCTCGGCAAGTTCCACGCCCAGGCGCGCCACCACGGCGGGCGGGATCTCGAGTGCCTTCTCCCGCAACGCGATTCCGCGCTGTGTGAGCGTCACATCGGTGGTGCGTTCGTCGGCCGGATTCTTGGCACGAGTGATCAGCCCCTGCCCCTCCAAGCGCTTGAGCATCGGCGACAGCGTCGCGGAATCCATCTGCAACGCCGCGGCGATCTGCTTGACCGACAACGGAAACCGGTCGGCCTCGGGCGTCTTGCGGTGATCCCACAGCGCCAGCATCACCAGATATTGCGGGTGGGTCAGCCCGAGGGGCTCCAGCAGGGGCCGATACACCGCCAACACCGCCCGGTTGGTCGTCGCGAGCGCGAAGCACACCTGGTGTTCCAGGGCGAGCGGATCGATTTCGCGAGTGGTCGCAGCGGCCATAATTATATGGTGCCCTAATAGTTAGCGGGCTATCTACATGACGCCTCTCACACCGCCCACCGCGCGGGTAATACGCTCGGAATCTATGGACGATTTCGAGGGACGCGGGGCGGTAATCACCGGCGGTGCGAGCGGCATCGGGTTGGCCACCGCCACCGAATTCGCCCGGCGGGGCGCCCGCGTGGTGCTGTCCGATGTCGATCAGCCCGCGCTGGAACAGGCGGTGAACCGGCTGCGCGGCGAGGGGTTCGACGCAAACGGCGTGGTCTGCGACGTCCGGCATCTCGAGGAGATGGTGCACCTCGCGGAGGAGTCCTTCCGGTTGCTCGGCCAGGTCGATGTCCTGTTCAGCAACGCCGGCATCGTCGTCGCGGGGCCGATGGCCCAGACGAGCCACGACGACTGGCGCTGGGTGATCGACATCGACCTGTGGGGTTCGATCCATGCCGTCGAGGCGTTCGTGCCGAGGCTGCTCGATCAAGGCAAGGGTGGGCACATCGCTTTCACCGCGTCCTTCGCCGGGCTGGTGCCCAACAACGGCCTGGGGACCTACGGCGTTGCCAAGTACGGCGTCGTCGGACTCGCCGAAACGCTCGCCCGCGAGCTCAAGCCCAACGGCATCGGGGTGTCGGTGCTGTGCCCGATGGTGGTGGAGACCAAGCTGGTCTCCAACTCCGAACGGATTCGCGGCGCGGACTATGGGCTGTCTGCATCACCCGAGGGGGCGTTCGGGACACTGCCGACGCAGGACGAGGCGGTCAGCGCGGACGACGTCGCGCGGTTGACGGCCAATGCGATCCTGGCCAACCGCCTCTACGTGCTGCCGCACGGGGCCGCCCGGGATTCGATCCGCCGCCGGTTCGAGCGCATCGACCGGACCTTCGACGAACAGGCCGCCGAGGGCTGGACGCACTAGCTCGATGGTGGCGGCCCGCCGCACCCGGCTTCGCCGCACTTGCGACCGCCACTAGCTCGATGGTGGCGGCCCGCCGCACCCGGCTTCGCCGCACTTGCGACCGCCACTAGCTCGATGGTGACGGCCCGCCGCACCCGGCTTCGCCGCACTTGCGACCGCCACTAGCTCGATGGTGACGGCCCGCCGCGCCCGGCTTCGCTGCACTTGCGACCGCCACTAGCTCGATGGTGGCGGCCCCAATCGGTAGTCACCGGTCTGGGGGTCGTGGTACCAGCCGCTGGCAGCGTGGGTGCCGCCGTCGACGTGCAGCGTCTGCCCGGTGAGATAGACCGACATGTCGGAAGCCAGAAACACTGCGGTGCCGGCGATTTCGTCGACATGACCAGGGCGGCCCAGCGGCACGATGTCCGCCATGGCCGCCGCCGCACCGTCGCTGTTGAGCGCCGCCAGGCCCTCGGTGAGCGTGATGTCGGGCGCTATCGCGTTGACCCGGATGCCGTGCGGCGCCAACTCCAGGGCCGCGGTCTTGGTGTAGTTGATGACCCCCGCTTTGGCCGCGGCGTAGGCGGCATAGCCCGGTGCGGCTCGGACGCCTTCGATCGACGTCACCGAGATGACGCTGCCGCCAACGCCCTCGGCAACCAGCTGCCGGGCAACTCGCTGGGTGCAGAGCAGCACGTGGCGCAGGTTCGCCTTATACAGTGCGTCCCAGCCGTTTTCGCTGGTGTCCAGCAGGGGCGAGGAGAACACCCCGCCGGCATTGTTCACCAGGATCGTCGGCGTGCCCAGCTCGGCGCTGGTGCGTTCCAGGGCGGCGTCGACCTGGTTGCCGTCTCGGACGTCGGTGACGATTCCCAGGGCCCCGATGGCTTCGGACGCTTGCGCACAGGTCTGCGGGTCACGCTCCCAGATCGCCACCCGCGCACCGAATGCGGCCATGCCGGCGGCGATCCCGCGACCGATGCCCGCTCCCCCACCGGTCACCACGGCGACGCGGTCGGTGAGCAGGATGTTCGAGGGGTCGATCGTCATCGTCGATCAGCTCCGCGCGTGCATCGCCGGTGCACTGCCGATCACACCGTCGGCTTCCAGCTCGGCGATCTGCGAATCGGACAGGCCCAATCGGGACAGCAGTTCGTGATTGTGTTGCCCCAGCAACGGCGCATGCGCGGTGTGGAACTTGTGGGGACCGGTCGAGAACCTCATCGGCACGGTGCTGAGCCTAGCCGGGCCGTTGACGGGATGGTCGACAACTTCGAAGAAATCCCGAAAGGCCAACTGTGCCAGCTCGGGTTGCCGGTGCGGTTGCATGACCTTGGCCACCGGCACGCCCGCGTCCCACAGGGTTGCGACGATTTCGTCGCGGCTGCGGCGCTCGCACCAGGCGGCGAGCTGGCCGTCGATTCGGTCGTGGTGCAGGCGCCGGCCCGCCTGGGTCGAAAGCGCGGAATCGGTTGCCCAAGAAGGTGACCCGATCGCCCGGGCCAGACTGGCCCACTGCTCGTCGGTGGCCACGGCGACGGCGACCCAGCTGTCGAGGCGGCCGAATTCGTCGATGTCGGCGCTCAGCATCGCCGCCGAGCAGGTCATCGAGTACTCGGCGTACGGGGCGCTGCTGGCGCGCGCGGGCAACCGGGGACCGACCGCCGCGCCGCAGAACCTGTATCTGAGCGC
>NZ_LZLU01000106.1:0-39872 GCF_001673415.1 Mycobacterium sp. 1165196.3
CGCGGCCGCGGATCGATAAGGCGCGTGCCGTCTCGGGCGTGTCTCCGGAGTCGATGGACAGGGCGACGTCCGCGGCTTTCAATAGGGCGGCGACCTTCGGAGACGTGGGGGCGGTGGCGATGACGAATTCTGCACCGGTCCAGAAGTATCCGACCGGAATGACCCGCGGCGTCCCGTCCTTGCCGACGTAAGCCAAGTGAGCCGCGGACGTCGACGCGAGCAATTCCTGCGCCCCCGCCATGCCTAGTTCGGCGTCTATCTTCTGCCTGATCACAATGATGCCCCTGTCCGTTGCTCGGGTCTGTCTACCTTTGTCGACTCGAGTGCCACAACGGAATCATCGGCATCGGGTGACTATTCGGGCTACAGCCCGGACGGCACGGCCTTGCCGTTTACTGTCACGTCGACCTGGTCGGTCTTCTGGTTGTATGCGATGCGGCCGTGCTCGAAACTCGACACGAGCAGATCGCCGTCGGCGTTTGCGTCGCTGATCGGCAGCCCCAGCGGACCTGCCGAACCGTTGGTGCCGGTGATCGCAGGCGTGCCGTCCGGGTCGCGCGGGATATTCCACGCCTCCCGGATCTTGCCCAGGGTGATATATGCCGGTGTGCCGGCCGCGTCGTTCCTGGCGGTGATCACCCCGCCCTGGAACTGCTGGAATACCACACCGCTGTCGCGCTTTCCGGCGTTGCGGTCACCCGTTAGCGGCTTGCCCAGAGCCTTCTTCTGATCCTCGGTTGCCGACGAGTACTTGGCAGCGATAGGGCCGGTCAGAGTCACCTGGACGTCGCGCTCCCCGATGAGCTTCACCTCGGTGGGCTGCGCTGGGGCCGTAGACGTGGAGGTGGCGTTCGCCCCGACCTGAGGCGGTGCCGATGCGCCGACGCTCTTGCCATCGCTGCAGCCGCCAGTGATCAGCGCGGCCGCCGTGAGGCAGAGGGCTGCGGTGTGGCGGTTTGCAATCGTTCTCATAGGCTTCCTCTCGCGTCGTCCTGTGCGGTCTGCGTTAGCTCCGAACGAACTTACGCCTCGGTCACGGTCGGCGAGCCTGAGCACTGGTAAGGCTCCCCATGCTCCAGGTGACATCGACTCGATCTTCGGCCGTCGGGATATGCATGAGTCGAATATGCGGTGTTGGCGCCAAAACCTCGCGACGTTAAGTCATGCAAGTCCATTGTTGCTCCGCCCCTTCGGCGGTGAAAAAAGCAACTAAGAATGGATCCGGTAGACGTCAGGTTTGAAATTCCGAGCTTTGGATAGACGTCAATCCAGTTGCCGCTCTGGATAGCCGGCACCTCACGAAGGGAGCCCGACGTGGCGTTCTCACACATTGCATCGAAAACAACCGCGGCGGCAGCCGCATTGGCGGCGGCCGGACTCCTCGCAGCGACGCCGGCATGGGCCGACCCACAAGTGCTGCAGTTCGGCCAGATGGCAGAAATTTCCAGCATGGGCGGCACCATCGACTACACCGTGAGCAACCTGCAGCCCAGCGGCCACAACGACGGCATCTGGTACTCCGACGTGACCGCCAAAGGCGTGAGCGGTAACGCGACTCCGAACATCGCCGACTTCAACGCGCGGGCCGTGAACAGCTCCACGTTCGCGGTGATGAAGGGCAACCAGACCGACGGCCTTCCCGAGGGACCACTCCCCCTGGGCAGCCCGGTCACCGGGCGCATTTACTTCGACGTTCGCAACGGAACGAACCCCGACAGCGTCGTGTACCGGGACGCCGGAGGCACGGACAAGGTTGTCTGGAAAGGCTAGCAATTCGGTTCGCGCACAAGCGAATAGCCACGAATTGAATATGCCGCACTACTCCGAATCGTGCCGGCTGCGCTCGTAAAACCGTCGGACACGCGCGCGATTCCCGCAATCGGCCGTACTGCACCAGCGGCGGTTCTGCCGATGGCTGCTGTCGAGGAAAAGCCATCCGCATTCCGGGTCGCCACAGCGCTTGACGCGCGAGCGGGGCACGGTGGTCAGCAGCGTCACGGATTCGATGGCCAGCCGGTGTAGTGGCGTTTGCGCCGTCAGCGCCGTGTCACACCACGAGACCTCATCCTCGTCGAAAGTGAGCCGCCTGACGCGCAGCGCGGATCGGTAAGCATCGGCGACCCTAGCGGCGTCGCGAGCCGACCCGCGTCCCGTCCAGATGCAATGGAGTGCCTCTCTGAGCTGTCGCGTCTGACGCAGCGTTTTCGCGCCGGCGTCGCTGTCCGAAACCGCGCGCCCGGCGAGGCTGCGAGCCTCGGCGGCCGACACCACACCGGCATGCTCCGTCCAGTCGACGAGGTCGAGATAGTCCACCAAGTAATCCGTCCGGCGCTGCGGGTCGCCGCGCCATGCCACCGTGTTCACCAAGTCGACCGCAGGGTGGCCCCCGCGTAGATCGAGTTCAGCAGCCCCTGATCGCGCCACGGTTTCCAGTCTAATGCCCTTGAACTGATTTAGGCATTAGGACATCGGGTACCTGTTTCAGCATGAGATGCACACGCACGGACGCAATGAGTCAGTTTGGGTTGGTCTTCGGCGCACTGTGCCTGTCGGCCTCGGCGATACTGCTGAAGTTGGCATCGACCACGCCGGCTACCGCAACAGCCGCACGTTGTCTGCTGGCGCTGCCCGTGGTGGTCGCCCTCGCGATCCCGGAATGGCAACGGGGAGAAGGTTTGTCGCACCGCGGCGTGCTGTCAGCGGTGTGCTGTGGTGCGTTGTTCGCCGGCGACATGCTGCTGTGGACGCAGGCCATACCGGAAGTGGGAGCGGGGCTTTCCACCGTCCTGGTGAATACCCAGGTCGCCATCGTTCCGTTCTTGACGTGGCTGGTCGACCGGGAACGGATCTCGCGGCGGTTCCTGCTTGCGCTGCCAGTGTTGCTGGCCGGCGTCATGCTCGCCGGCGGCGTGCTCGAGCACGGCCTTTCCGGCACCGACCCCGCACGCGGCACGTTGCATTCGGTCGGCGCCGCGGTCTGCTATTCGGGGTTCCTGTTCTTGCTGCGACGCGGCGGGCAGTCCGGCCGACCCATGCAGACCTACGCCATCGTGTTGGCGACGTCGGCGGTGGTGGCGGCGGCGGTCGGACCGTGGTGGCACGGCTTCGACTTGTGGCCGGGCTGGCGCGCCATGGGATGGCTGACCCTGGTCGCCATCACCGGACAGTTGCTCGGTTGGCTGCTGGTGGCCGTGTTGTCGGCCCGCCTCCCCAGCACCGTCAGCTCCGCGCTCCTGTTGCTGATGCCGGTGGGCGCGGTCGCGCTGGGCGCTGGCGCGCTGCGCGAGCGCCCCTCCCCGCTGCAGCTCGCCGGCTGTGCACTCGTGCTGATGGCCGGGTACCTGGGCAGCGCAAAGCGTCTGGCGTCAGCACGCCGCGGGGCTTCCGGATGTTCCCTATTCGAACGACAAACGGACCGAACCGAGGCCCGCGAAGTCGGCGACGAACTCGTCACCGGGGTGCGCGTCGATCGCCCGGGTGCACGATCCGGGTAAGACGATGTCGCCGCGTCGCAGTCGCACGCCGAAACTCTCGACCTTGCGCGCCAACCACGCCACCGCCGTGACGGGGTTGCCCAACACGGCGTCGCCGCGGCCCTCGGCGACCACCTTGCCGTTGCGTGTCAGCACCGCGTCGATGGCCTTGGCGTCGAGCTCGGCTGGCGGCACTCGCGCCTCCCCCAGCACAAAACCCGCCGAGGAGGCGTTGTCGGCGATCGTGTCGCAGAGGGCAATCTTCCAGTCGGTGATCCGTGTGTCGATCAACTCGATGGAAGGAACGAGCGCCTCGGTCGCCGCCACGACGTCGTCCTCGGTGCAGCCGGCCCCGGGTAGGTCGGCCGACAGGATGAACCCCACTTCTACCTCGACTCGCGGGTAGAGGTAGCGCGCCGCCTTGACCGGGATGTCCTCGAACAGCTGCATCTCGTCGAGCAAATGGCCGTAGTCGGGCTCGTCCACCGCCATCATCTGCTGCATTGCCAACGACGACAGGCCCACCTTGTGGCCCACCACCCGAGCACCGTCGGCCACCCGCTGGCGGATGTTGATCAGCTGGATTTCATAGGCGTCGACCACGTCGATGTCGGGGTGGGCGGCGATCAAGGGAGCGATGGGCTCGCGACACCGCTCGGCGTGTGCGAGGTCGGCGGCCAACTCGTCGCGGATCGCCACGCTGAGCATCTGACGAGCTCCCCTCATCCGTCCGACCGCGCCGCTCTCCCATGACCGAGCGGCACAGCCGTAAACACGGTGCTCGGCCGTCAGAGGTTCATGAATGCAGGGTGGGTCGGAAGCGACGGCGAAAGTCGTCGCCGTCGAAGCCGAATAACCGCCGGTTTCGGCGGAATGGCGGCTGGGCATTCGCAGACATGAGCTCGCTACGTTCCATTGGTTTTCTCGCGGCTGCGGTAGTAACCGCCTGGGCGGGAATTCTCTGTGCACCCGTCCCAGCGTCGTCCGCCGACCCATGTCCCAACGTCGAAGTGGTGTTCGCCCGCGGCACCGGCGAGCCACCAGGGGTCGGCGGGATCGGCCAGGCGTTCGTCGATGCGCTCGGATCACGGGCGGGCGGCAAGTCGGTGGCGGTCTATCCGGTGAATTACGAGGCGAGCAGCGACTTCAACGGCGGCATCGCTTTCGCCAGAACCGTCGTGGACGGAATCAGGGACGCCGGTAGTCATATCGAATCCACGGCGTCGAACTGCCCCAACACCAGGGTGGTGCTCGGTGGGTACTCCCAAGGCGCCGCCGTGGCCGGCTTCGTGACTTCGGCTGCCGTGCCCAAGGAAGTGCCGCAGGAATTCGTGTCCTACGTCCCGCAACCGTTGCCGCGGGCGGTGGCTGATCACGTTGCCGCCGTGGTCCTGTTCGGCACGCCGTCCCCTGAATTTCTGCGCGGCGCCGGCGCGCCGCCGATTACGATCGGTCCCCTCTACGCGGGCAAGACCATTCAGCTGTGCGCCCCCGATGACAACATCTGCAACGGCGCACCTCCGGGACCGCCCGGTCTGGCTCACACTCTGTATGCGGCGAACGGCATGGTTGACCAAGGCGCGAATTTCGCTGCGAATCACCTTTAACCCGCTAGCTGGCCCCGGCCCTCGATTGGTCGATTCGAGAGACGCCCAGTGCGTTTTCGTGAGTTCACATATCGGCGCGCAATCATGTACTGTCGTACGCGAAGGTAATTAGTCGCGCGTTGAACAGCGAGGTCTCAAATGCTCAGATCCTCGGGTTGTCGGGGCCCCGACGTCGGATCCAATGCAGGCATTCAGTTTGACGAGGCGGGCTGACAACCGACGTATCCACAGCATTTCGGAGAGGCGGGGGAATCACCGATGGCACGCCATGACCCAGATTACGAGCTTTACGAGCCACGTCGATCCCCCACCCTGTACACGTGCAGGGGCTGCGGCACGATCGTGCACAACATAAGAATTCATGACGCTTGGCATCGCGGGATAGACGAGCGCCGCCGGCAGGCGATCGACGGTGACTTCACGGACGACCAGTAGGGCCCGTCGTAATTGCCGAGCAACGCCCCTACGGGGCGATGCCCTCGACCAGCATGGTTGGTCCGAAGTGGCGGACTCGTCCGGGTCTGAGCCCGGCGTCGCGCATCAGGGCGTGCACTTGCTGCGGCGACCGTTCCCGACCGCCTTCGCAGGAAACCAGCATCAGCACGTCGAGCATCGCCGACACGGTGTTCAGCTGGCCTGATTCGTGGTGCATATCGATGGTGACCACCTTCGCGCCGGGCGGCATGGTGGCGTGGACCCGCTTGAGAATTTCGCGGCAGGCATCATCGTCCCAGTCGTGCAGAATCCACTTCATCGTGTAGACGTCAGCGCGAGCGTCGAGCTGACCGAACAGGTCGCCGGTGCGGCGCTCGATCCGGCCGGCCAACCCTCGCTCGCGTAGAAACCCGTCTGCCTGCTCGATGATCTCGGGGGAATCGAGCAGGATGCCCCGAGCGTTAGGCCGACGTTCGAGGATGGCCGCGAGCATGTGCCCGACTCCCCCGGCGACGTCGCAGATGACTCCATGCGTTGGCCATGGATAGGTCCGCACGATGCCGGCGAGGTCGAACTGGGTGAGCTGACGCATGGCGTCTGCGAACATGCTCCGCATGTCGGGGTGCTCGTCCAGGTACTCCCATAGCGACAAGCCGAAAGCCCTTCGGTATCCCGAGGTTTCGGCGCCTTCGCGGAGCTGGGCGTCGAGGTGCGCATATGCGGCTGCCGTGTCGGGGTGCGCGTAGTAGGCGACCCAGGAGGCGATCGATCTGGGGTGGTCGCGACGTAGCGGTGCACCGAGCTTCGTCATGCGTGCACGGCCCCGGCGATCCAGTTTCATCAACCGCGACCCGGTCGCGGCGTTCACGATCCTGACGGTCACGTCCGGGTCTAATCCGAGTTTGTGTGCCAGTTCGACTGGATCGCGTGCGTCCTCGCCGAGGGCATCGGCTAATCCTGAAGAGACGAGCACGCCCGCGATTTTCAGCTTCTGCAACCCGAAGGTGATGTCGGAGAACAGCGCGAACTCCCCCGGCACCGCGGCGTCCGCGAGATCCAAGACACGGCGTCGAGCATCGAATACGCCGCGCGCCACCGAACGCGGTAATGGCAAGGTAGGCAGGCGCATCGACATCACCTATCGCCGATCGCCGAAATCCGGCGCAGCCGAAAGCGGGGATGCCGGATCGGTCGTTGGGCAGGCGCGATCATAGTGTCGGGCTCGCTTTCTCGTCGGCCGCAGTTTGGCTGATGTCCTCGGTGGCGGCATGGGCGGCGGGCCACCATTTCGCCAGCGTCGCGAGTTCGGCGGCTTCCTGTTGCAGCGTCGCCGCTCCCGACGCGCCGATCAGCGCCGAGTCCATGTCGGGCAGTTCCGGCGTCACGCCGGCCGCTTTGGCTCTGGCGGCGTACGCCAGGCGCAGGGCTGCGACGGCCGCGTCGCGGTCGCGCGCCGGCACCGGGCGGGGCTTGGTCAGAAAGCGCATTAGCTCATGGTTGGGTATCTCACGGACATATGGGCGAAGTCCCAAGATTGCGTCCCGGATCTCGACGACGGTGTGATGTAGCTGCAGCTGTGATTTTTGGCGCCGGGGCTCCTCGTGGTCAAGGGCGAAGACACACTCTGGGACGACGGTTCGCAGAGCCCGCCGCAGCGGTTGCAGCGTGCGCCAGCTGTGGCTGATGGGATCCAGCCCGAGTGAGCGACGCAGCTTGGTGGCAAGAGGGACAGCCGCAGTCGCGAACACGCCGAATATCATGAAGAAAAGGCCGAACGCGTGGTACTGCTGCCTGAAGTCGGCGGTGTGAGTCCAGCCAAGCTGGTCGGACATTTGCAGGGCGGCCTCTTGGACCACATTCCCGATGCCGGCCAGGCCCATTGACAGAGTGCTGATCGCGATCAAGCGCTCCCGCCGCCCGCTGGCGATACGGAACTCGTGCACGGAAAGCAAAATCATGCGGGCCGCCAGGACCGTCAGCAACGCCGACACGCAAGTCAAGCCCGTCACGCTCTCCCAGCCGACCGTGAACTCGAGGGGCTTTTCTGCGATTCGCGCGGGAGTGCCGAAGATGAGGACTCCGGAAGCCAGTAACACCCCCGCCAGGCGGTAATACCTGTGCTTGCGGCGGGCTTCGGCTTCTGACATCCCCGACCACAGCAGGATGAATCCCATGAATTCGGCGTAGCTGTAACTCATTAGAGCGGTACTCAGTTGCCAGGTGCCTGGTCTCGTCATGAAAGCTGCACTGACGAGCATGTTTTGGACCAGCCGCTCGCGCAACAATTGCGTCAGCAGCAGGAGCACCAACGTGTTGTTGAAGTATTTTTCGTAGAGGTTGGTGTTGCACCATCGGAAGCGCCCGAGCAGGACGAGCGTCATGAACGCGATCACAGGCCAGGCGATGATGCCTGGCACGGCGGACGAGCTCACGGGCGGAAGAACACGCTGCTCATCATCGACTTCTGCGTCCCGCCCTCGGCGGCCGCGAGCATCACTATCGACGCGAACATCTCCGCGTCGCGTTCTCGGTCGTCGTCGAAAGCGGTGCGGCCCAGGATCTCCCCGACGCGAGGGTCGAAACCGGCTAGAGCGGTCGCAAAGATCATTTTGTGGTGGCTACCATCACTCCCGCCCGCGATCCCGCGGTCATGTTCCAACACCATGTGCCCGATTTCGTGGCACACGATCTGATCGATGTGGTACTCCGAAGTACCCGCTTCGTGGATGATGATGTCGTCGTCGTCCCGTTTCATCCACAGCCCGCAGGCGCTTATCGCGAGTTTGTCTACCGTCGGGACCACGTGGATCGGCCGACCACGCAAACGGGCGACGGCATCGATAAAAGTGGTGCGATCCCAAGGGACCGGGACGGGCAGGGTACGCACCAGCGCGAGCATGTCAGCCTTAGAAGTCATCTAGACCCGACCATTCTCCTGGCGCCATGGGCGGCAGGTCTTGCAGTTTGCGAATTTCATCGACCATCGCGGCCAAACTGCTTATGGCTTGTGGAGTCAGTCCGGACGTGCGCATGGCCAAATCTCGCACGCCGCTGTCGCGCAATGCTTGCATCAAAGTCAGTTGTGCCTCGATTTTCGGATCAGTGTCGCGATCAATCAGATAGGACGCAGGCACACCGAAAAAGTCGGCGATGGCGCGCAGATGTTGCACCGTCGGGTTGGTCTTGACGCCGTTTCTGAGCTGCCAGAGATAGGCCGGACTGATCGACACGCCCGTCTTGCTGGTTATCGCCGCCGCAGTGGCGGCGTTCGATAGCGGAGGCGTGCCGGCCTGCCGCATCACATCGAACAGCTGGTTCAACTTGACCGCGAGATCCGAGCCGTTCTCAGCAACACGTTGCACCCCGTCTGGCACATTGCCGCGATCCATTTACTCTCGTTTCATCGCAACGTTGTCCTCATATACTGACGTTATCAGCTGCCCGGCCTGCTAACCACCGACTTTTCGATCAACCCCGAATACACGCGCCGGTCATTAGGCTTTGAAAATGCGTTCGTACCGTTATGCCGTCGCGGCGGTCATCAGCCTTTTATCCGCAGGCGTTGCCGCGACGGCGTGCACCAAAAGCATCACCGGACACGCGGTGCATGCCCCTGGCGGTGCCGCCACCACCTCGCAGATCGCGACGTCGACACCGCCGACGCCGACCTCCGCTGCGCCCACCGGCCCGCCAGTCGGTACTGCGGTGATGAAGGTCAGCGGCGGAAGCGCCCCGGTCACGATCCGTTACCGGATCAACGGCGGCCCGGAGCAGACCGAGGCCAATGTGCCCCTGCCATGGGAAAAGCAGTACTCCGTCTACAACGAAGTGGAGTCGCAGGTCTCCGCCGACGGCGGAGACGCCCCGCTCACCTGCACGATCATCATGGACGGCGACAAACTCGTGTCCCTCAAGAGCGAACCGCGCCCCACCTGCAACTTCGCCTACTGGGGCTGATCGGCAACGCCGTCTGGACCGCACCCGGGAGGCTCCCCGTCAGCGGACCGCTCGTAGGTCATCGCCGGCGGGGGCGGTACCGGGGGCAGCGGGCCGCGATATACGTCGAGATATGGTGCGGCATAAGGGTTTTGCCATGGCCGCACGCCGGCGCGTCGCCTGCGCACATACGTCACGACCAGGACGCCACAGGCCACGATGAGAAAGGCCAGCAACAGGGCTTTCGCGACCAGTGCCGCAGTCATGACGCGGATCTTAGCCCTGATCCGGGCAACAGGCGGACGCCGTACCGCAGTGCCAAAACCTTCCATCCGTTCCGGCTTTCGCCGGTGACCACTGAGGCTTGAGCGATGCCTGAGACCGCTGTGACCGACCCGCCCAAACCATCCCCCGACACCCCGCCGACCGAACGCCGATTGTCGCCACCGTGCCATATCTTGGAGCGTCCGAGACATGACTGATCGAGACGGAGGTCGCGTGCTGGACGACGACACAACGCTGTCGCCTGCCGACCTGCTCGAGTCCAACCGCGGCCTTCAGGGCTCGCCGACCGTCCGCCTGCTGGCCACGTTGAACCTCAACCTCTATGCGACCCTGATGGAACGCCAGCTCAGTGGCGGTGTGGTCCCCGAGACCGACCTGGTCATTCGCCTCGAGCGCGACCTGGCCGAACTCGACCAGTCGGGTGAGCAGTCCGGCCTGGCCCTGATCAAGTCGTGGGCCAGCCAGGGCTGGCTACACCGGGTAGCCGACCAGCGCTCCGGGCTCGAACGCAACCTGTGCTATCTGACCCAGGAGGCGCGCCGCGCGCTCGACTTTCTGCGGGGCATGCGCCGTCAGGACACCATCGCCACCGGCGGCTCGATCAACGGCATCGCGTCGCGGCTCAAGCAGATCGCGTTGCGGGTCGCCAACGACCCCGCCCGCATCCGCGCCGGCATCGAAGCCGAAATCGCCGCTCTGCAAGCCGAACTCGACGCCCTGGAGCAAGGTGCCGCTTCGGCTGAGGCCAGTCACGACGTCGACCTCACCGACGCCTACGACGAAGCCCACGCCATCGCCCTGCAGATGGAACGTCTGATCACCGACATCGGCCAGTACGGGACGATGATCGAACGGGCCACCGCGGCCCTTGACGAGCCGATCGACAGCAACGTCGAATACCGTGACCGTCAGCGTCGCATGTACGCCGACTACGAGGCCGCGTGGGACTCGCAGGGCCGCGACTCGCACCGTGCCTTCCTGCGGATGATCAACGACCCGGATCAACGCGCCGAGTTCGAAGCCGACGTCGCCGCGGTCGCCCAAGCCCTGCCGGCCCTCGATCCCGCCCTACGCAAGGTGATGGCCGGCTTTTTCGAACTCGTCGGTCACCAGATCGATGAAGTGGAACGCATTCAACAGCGCTGCGCGCAGCGGGTCAAACGGTTCATCGCATTCGGCACCCTCGAGCAGAGCCGCGGCGTGGCCCGTCAGCTCAACGAGGCCATCGGCGCCGCGCGCAACCTGCTGAAGGCTTCGCTGACCGATTCCCGCCTGGACATCGAACTTCCGTTGGCCCGCCACGCGTTCAGTTCGGTTGGGGCGCTGAGCTTCCGGATCGGTGACCTGTCCAATCCGAAGCCGGCTCAGGCCGCCGAGGGTGAGGTCGACCTCGCCAGCTTCGCCGCACTCACCACGCAGGTCGACGCGCCCGCGATGTCTGAGATGATCAACACCGCAATCAGCTCCGGGGCCAAGCTGTCGCTGCCGGATGCGGTCGCCATGCTCGATTCGGCCTATTTGGGCCACGTCATCGTGTTGTGGTCGTGGGCGCTCAAGCAACCGGAATCCGAACAGGTTTCCGAATCGGTCACCGTCCGCTTTCAATCCCTGGACGGGCGCGACCGCGAGATGGAGGTGCCGTCCTTGATGTTCACCGAGCCGGTGTCCAGTCTGCTGGGAGCCACTGCGTGACCGTCGAAGAAACCGTCGACTACAGCGGATTCTCCGCACTCCCCCAGGTCGACCAGACCGCGCGCATCCCGCACCAGCGCCGGCCCCGGTTCGACGGCGACGTATCCGAGCTGCCCGACCGGGCCTGCTGGGCGCTACAACAGCTGCTGACTCGCCGCTACATCAGCGCCGAGGCCGACCGCGACATCTACACGTGGGTGCAGGAATACCGCGCCCACCTGTCCGTCAGACTCTCGGAACTGGATCTGTTGCTGCGCGTCGTCGAGGGCACTTCCGAAACCGACGGGGTCGCGTTCGTCGAGCAGGCCCGCTACGAATCCGCCCGCGGCGTAAAGCTTTTGCGCCGTGAGCCGCTGGGTACCTACGATTCCATCTTGGCGCTGCACCTGGCGCAGATGATGCGCGCCTCCGGTGATCAGGCCGTCGTGATCAGCCGCGAGGAAATGCACGGGCTGTTCTCCGGGGTCCTCAACGACATCGACCGCGACGCCGTCACCTTCGCCGCGCGCATCGATGGCGCCATCGCCCGGCTGGCGTCGCTGGAGATCCTGCGCAAGACGCGCGACGACGAGGGCAGCTACACGGTCAGCCCGGTCATCAACGCCGTCATGACGGCCTCGGTGATCGCCGAGCTGCAGCAGCAGTTCGAGATTCTCCTGGGCGGCGGGGTCCCCCAGGAACGGGGGCAAGGCGACGAGGAGGGACCCGAGGATGACTGAACAGTTCCACTTGGCGCGCCTGCAGGTCATCAACTGGGGTGTCTTCGACGGGTATCACTCCATCCGATTCAGTGCCGGCGGCGCGCTGATCGCCGGCGCCTCCGGCAGCGGCAAATCCTCACTCCTGGATGCCATTTCGCTCGGCTTCCTGCCCTTCAACCGTCGCAACTTCAACGCCTCCGGCGATAACACCGCCGCCGGGTCGAGCGCCGGCCGGCGCACCGTCGACAAATACGTCCGCGGCGCCTGGGGCCAGCGCAGCGACGCCGGCAGCAGTAAGGTCATGTATCTGCGCGGCGACGGCACCGCCTGGTCGGCGGTTGCCGTCACCTACCGCAGCAACACCGGACGCACTGTCACCGGCCTGGTGCTCAAATGGCTCACCGGTGAATCGCGATCGGACTC
Source organism: Mycobacterium sp. 1165196.3 (assembly GCF_001673415.1). Taxonomy (NCBI): domain Bacteria; kingdom Bacillati; phylum Actinomycetota; class Actinomycetes; order Mycobacteriales; family Mycobacteriaceae; genus Mycobacterium; species Mycobacterium sp. 1165196.3. The sequence goes on from NZ_LZLU01000106.1 coordinate 12,553, forward strand.
GTCGAGCCGGTTCGTGCTGGCCGACGGCGACCGCGACATCGAGAACGTCTGCAACCGCTGGGCCGCGGGACGCTTCGACGCGGCGGTGTTCAAAGACGATTGGCGGTTCTCCACCAAGGTGGAGTCGCAATACCTCGCCCAGTTGTATGCGACCATCGGCATCCGGGCGTCCGACGCCGCGCAGCAGTTGCTCGGCAAGGCCAAATCGCTGAAAAGTGTTGGTGGGCTTGAACAGTTCGTCCGGGAGTTCATGCTCGACGAGCCGGCCAGCCTGACCCGGCTGCCCGAGGCGCTCAAGCAGATCGACCCCCTGGTGGACGCCCGCGAACTGCTGGCCGTCGCGCAACGCAAACGCAAGATCCTCGGCGACATCGAGAAGATCCAGCAGCGCTACGCCTCGGAGTCCTCCGACCTGGGCATCATCGATCTCGTCGACCAACCGATGGTCCGGGCCTACACCGATCACGTCCGGCTGGCGCAGTGCCCCGCGCAGATCGAATCGCTCGACGCCACCATCGATCAGCTCGGCAACGAATATGAGGACGTCACCCGCCAGCTCAATCTGGCCAAGGCCGAGGGTGATTCGCTCAACGCGCAGATCAGCGGATCCAGCACCAGCCTGGGTCCGCTGCAGTCACAGGTGGCCGCGGCCGAGGCGCACGCCGAGCAGGTGTCGCGGCGGCGGACCGCCTATGAAGCCCTGCTCACCGCGCACGGCCTCGACGTCCCGGAAACCGCGGACGAATTCTGGAACCTGCGTGAGGAACTCACCACCCGCGCCACCGAGCTACTGGCAAAACTGGACCGCGGCCGCGAAGCCTCGACCGATGCCGAGTACGCCCAGAAGGTTGCCCGCATCGCCCGCGACGACGCGGCCAAGGAACTCAAACGCGTCGAGCGCGTCGGGTCGGCGCTGCCGGAGTTCGCCTTGACGATGCGTGAAAACATCTGCGCCGCAGTCGGTATCCACCCCGGTGAGCTGCCCTATATCGCAGAGCTGATGGATCTACGACCCGAACACAGCCGCTGGCGCGTCGCCGTCGAGAAGGTGCTGCGCGGCGTTGGTCTGCGGCTGCTCGTGTCCGACAGCCACTACGCGGCGGTGCTGCGGTTCGTCAACGAAACCAACATGGGTGGTCGGCTGCAGCTGCATCACGTCCGCGCCAGGTTCATCGGCGCGCAGATCACCGAGGCGGAGCCGAACACGTTGGCCGGCAAGCTGTTCGTCGTCGACCCCACCCACGACTGCGCCGCCGAGGCCGCCGACGTCATCGCCGCCGCCGGCGATCACATCTGCGTCGACACCCCCGACGTGTTCCCCCGCTTTCGGCGCGCCGTCACCGACACCGGCCTGTACAAGGACTCCGAACGCCTCGCCATCAAGGACGACCGCCGACCGCTCAAGCAGGCCGACTACATCTACCAAGGCGATGTCGCCGCCAAGGTCGACGCGCTGACCGTGGATCTGGCCAACGCCGAAGAGGCGTATCGACGCGCCCGCAGCGTCGCCGACGACATCGCCGCCGAACGCCAGCAGTGGCGGGACCGGGCCGCGGCGTTCAAGGCGATCTGTGATCAGTACGAGCAGTGGACCCATATCGACACCGAGACCGCCGACGGGCACGCCGACCGGCTGCGCGAGCAGTTCGAGCTGCTGCTGGCCGACAACCCCGATATCGAGGCGCTCACCGCGCGGGCCGAGGAGTGCTGGGAGCAGATCCAGACCCTGATGACCCGTCGCGGCGCGATCCAGACCCGCCGCGACGACCTCGACGGTCGACGCACCCAGTTGCTCGAGCTTTCCGACCGGCTCGCTCCGGCTTTCGTCTCCGAGCCGCTGACCGATCTGTTGAACCGCTACGCCGCCGACCTGCCCGTCGCGCTGGAGATGCTCAACCCCGAACCGCACCGCGACGCGCTGTTCACCGCCATCCGGCGGGAACGCGAGCAGCTGCGCGAAAGCCGCAGGCGCTCATACGATGAGCTCGCGCGGATCCTCAACACGTTCGACACCGCCTTCCCCGACGCCATCCCCAACGACAGCGACGTCTTCGACGAGCGCGTGCACGATTACGTCGCGCTGTGCCGTCACATCGACGAGCGTGAACTGCCCGAGGCCTACGAGCGAATGATGCGGCTGGTGACCGAGCAGGCACCTGACGCCATCCTGACCCTGCACCGGGTCGCCGAACAGGAGGCTCGGCGGATCAGCGAGCAGATCGAACGCGTGAACACCGGGCTGGGCGCGGTGGAGTTCAACCGGGGCACCCGGCTCACCCTGCGCGCCACCGCGCGCAGCCTGACCGCGGTCGCCGAGCTCACCGAGATCGTCCGGGCCATCTCGCGGCGCATCGCCGAGGTGGGCCTCGGCGACAAGCAGGCCATCCTGGACCAGTACGCCGACATCCTGCGCCTGCGTAATCGATTGGCCTCGACGGCTCCAGAAGACAAGGCGTGGACCCGCGACGCCCTGGACGTCCGCAACCGCTTCACTTTCGACTGCGCCGAGTGGGATGTCAGTAGCGATGAGCTGATCCGCACGCACAGCAACGCCGGTGACAACTCCGGGGGTGAGCAGGAGAAGCTGATGGCGTTCTGTTTGGCGGGGGCGTTGAGCTTCAACCTGGCGAATCCTGAAAGTGCGGACAACAAGCCGGTTTTCGCTCAGCTCATGCTCGATGAGGCGTTTTCCAAGTCCGACCCACAATTCGCTCAGCAGGCATTGCAGGCCTTCCGCAAGTTCGGTTTCCAGCTCGTCATCGTGGCGACCGTGCAGAACGCCACGACCATCCAGCCGTACATCGACAGTGTGGTGATGGTGTCCAAGCGCGAAGCCACCGGCCGCAACTCGCGCCCGGTGGCGACCGTGACCACCAAGACGATCACGGACTTCACCGCGTTGCGGCATGAGATGCGGACGTCGTCGGCACTGGTTGCGGCCGGCGTGTGACGCGCTGACCCTTTTTGGGATCGGTAGCCACGCGAAAGCGCAAAAATTTCGCGAGTTTCGGCGTTGAATTTCCGATACCAGCGAAAGGGCACTGCTGTGGCCATCAACGAAATTGCGAGGAAAGTCGTAGGCGCGGCGCTGTTGTCGTGCGGTGTCGTGGTGGCCGGACTGGGGCTCGCCCTCGGCACCGCACAGGCCCAGCCGGGGCCGGTGCCGCAGACGCATGGCTTGGCACCCGAAGACGGGCCGGTGCCGCCGGGTGCGAGCGGGCCGTACACCTGTTGCCCCGAAGACCAAAAGACCGGGCTGCACCCGCAGACCGGGCGCGGATGCCCGGGGACGCAAGTCAACTGGGACGCCAGTCAGTGCCACACCTGGTACGGCGTCGTCTGGGGGCATGGAAACGCCGCCCCCGGGATCTGGGAGGGCGGTCCCCCGCCTCCGGAGGCGACGCGCAAGCCGTGGTGCGGGTTTCCGTTCATGTGTTCAGGAACGCCGTGATGTACCGGTGGCGGCCCATCCGCCGACCGAGCCCTGACACAGGCGCATAACGACCGCTCATTTTCTGCTCAACGCGGGATCTACATCTTCGACCGCTTCAAACTTCGGTTGTCTAGGAGGATGTATGACCATCGCTGGGAAGACCGTGCTGGTGACCGGCGCGAATCGGGGCATCGGTAAGGCCCTGGTCGAGGAGGCGCTGCGGCGAGACGCCAAACACGTGTACGCCGGCACCCGACGGCCGGCGACCCATCCGGATCCGCGGGTCACCGCCTTGAGCCTGGACGTGACCGACGCCGCGCAGATCGAGCAGGCCGCGCAAAAACTCGAATCTCTCGACATTCTCGTGAACAACGCCGGCGTGGCACTCTACGACGACCTGAGTGATCGCGCGGTGCTTCAACAACACCTCGCCGTCAATCTCTTCGGCACCTCCGACCTCACTCAGGCCTTGCTGCCGTTGCTGATTCGGTCTCGGGGCGCCATCGTGAACAATCTTTCGGTGAACGCGCTCGCGCCACTGCCACTGATTCCGGCCTATTCGATTTCCAAGGCGGCCGCATTCAACTTCACTCAGTCTCTGCGAGTTCTTCTCGCAGGACAGGGTGTCAGCGTTCACGCGGTCCTGACCGGCCCGGTGGACACGGACATGACCCGGGGCCTCGACATACCCAAGTCGCCAGCAGATTCCGTGGCGCGCGCCATCCTCGACGGGGTCGAGCAAGGGGCCGAAGAAATCTTCCCCGATCCGATGTCGCAGTCGGTCTCGCCGAGCTGGTATGGCGGTGCGGCCAAGGCACTGGAACGTCAGTACGCGGCTCTACTGAATCGCTGAAGCCGGAGCCGATCCGCTGGGTGTCTCAGAATCCACGCCTGGGTACTAGCCGGCCGGCGGACGGCATTCGTTGGCGCCCGGATCCCACCACCAGCCGTTGTCGCATGCGAGCGGTTGCGGCCCGACACCCAAGGGGCGGCACACGTTGGCCGTCGGGTCCCACCACTGGCCCGGGTCGCACGCCAAGGGTTGCGGCCCGACCCCGAGCGGTCGGCAGACCTTGCCGGTCGGGTCCCACCACTCGCCGTCGGCGCAGTCGGCCTTGCTCACCGCCGGCGTCAACACCGTCACGGCTGCCATCGACGCGAACGCCAGCATGACGATGACGACAGCTTGGCGAATGAATGTCCTCATGGGGACCTCCCCTCGTGACTATTCACTAATCGAACCCAGCCCAGGCATGCAGGTCAATAGCGTCTTCTGCGCTACGGCAACGGCCGGGCGCCCCCATTGGCGGGTGTCATGTCCGCTAGCGCCGGCGCTAGCGGACATGCGATGCACCGATTGGGTCAAGGACAGCGGCGTCGGAGGCGTGCCGATGAATTCCGGACACAGGACCGGTCAGACCTTTCGGACGGACAAATCGAGAGCAAAGGTGGAGCCATGTCCCCCGAACACACGGCCTTGCCGCCGGTCGTCGATCACCAAACCTGGCGTGCCGCGCTGGAGGAACTGCGCAACCGCGAGAAGGCCGCCACCCGCGAACTGGACGCGATCGCCGCCCAGCGGCGACGGCTGCCCATGGTCGAGTTGCCCGACTACACCCTGGTGGGTGCCGACGGGCCCATCCGCCTGGTCGACGTGTTCGACGGCCGCTCGCAGCTGATCGTCTATCACCACATGTGGGCCGACGGCGCGGAATGGCAGTGCAGCGGGTGCACCGGCTTCACGTCGCAATTCACCCGACTGGAATTCCTCGAGAACTACGACGCCCGGTTCGTCATCGTCACCAATGGACCGATCGAGGAAGCGCTGGCCTACAAGCGGAGAGTCGGCAACCGGATGCAGTGGTACTCGTCATCGCAGAGCCCGTTCGCCGCCGACATGGACGCGCCGCCCGGCGGCGGGTTCGGCGTGAACGTGTTCCTGCGCGACGCCGACACGGTGTATCGCACCTGGCATACGAACGGGCGAGGCACCGAGCAACTCAGTCACTCGTTCGGGCTGATCGACATTCTGCCGTGGGGCCGGCAAGAGGAATGGCTCGATTCGCCGCCAGGTTGGCCGTCGCGGCCCACCTACTCGGGGTGGCTCGACTCCCCCGCCATCGCGGCCGCGTATGGATGCACGACGACTGAGGCCAAACCGTGAGCGCCGCCGAACGTTTCGTCGTCACCCGCACCATCGCTGCCACCCCGGCGGCGATCTTCGCAGTCCTCGCCGACCCGTCCCGCCACCAGAACATCGAGCCCACGGATTGGGTCCGCGACGCCGTGGACACCGCGCCGATCACCGGCGCGGGACAGATGTTCTCGATGAACATGTACCTCACCGCCGCGGGCGGCGACTACGTCACGCACAACCTGGTGCATGTGTTCGAGCGGGACCGCACCATTGCCTGGATGCCTGGGGTGCTCGACGACGCGGGCAACCACACGCCGGGCGGCTGGTTCTGGCGTTATGACCTTGTGCCGAACGGTGATCGCACCGACGTCACCCTCACGTACGACTGGAGCGGTACGCCGCAGGCCTTCCGGGACCGGGTTGGCGAGATGCCCATCTTCGGCGAGGATTACCTCGCTACCTCCCTGGTCGCTCTCGAGCGCTCGGTCGCTGGTTGACCAGCTAAACGGTCAATCCCAGTTCGCGGGTAGGCCAAAGGTGTCGCTGAGTCCTTGCCGCCCGGCGTCGGTGAGCATCACCGCGCGGCGTTGATTGATGTGACGGATCCAGTCCAGATCGAACAGGCGTCGGGCAAGCGCGGACCCGAGCGCGCCGGCGAGGTGATGGCGTTGTTCGGACCAGTCCACGCAGTAGCGGATCATGGGCTTGCTGCGATCGAGAGGGGCCAGGTCTATTCCCAAGGCGCTGAGGGTTTCTCGTCCCCTGGCGGTGAGCTGGTAGGTCAGGTCTGCGCCCGGAGCCGACAGCCGGTCGGCTGCGGCGGCATCCGGACGGTGGCGTCCGTCGCCGCCGGCGATCAGCTCCCGGTCGAGCATCGCGCTCATGATCGCAACGCCCAACCGCCCGGCGAGGTGGTTGTAACAGGTGCGGGCGCGCCGCAGGGCGTGCGCACGTGTCCCTTGGCGCAGGGAGCGGATCGGCTCGGGCGCAGCGATTCGGGCGAGGGCCTCCAAGGCTTCGGCGACCGGTGGACCGGCCAGACGGAAGTAGCGGGCGCGGCCTTGACGATGCACGGTCAGCAGGCCGGCATGGACCAGCTGGGCAAGGTGTTCGCTGGCCGTCGAAGCGGCCACCCCGGCTTCGGTGGCCAGCACGCTCGCGGGCAGCGCACGCCCGTCGAGCAACGCCATCAATACCCGTGCCCGAGCACGCTCGCCGATCAGTGCGGCAACACTGCCGATATCGGCGTCACCGCCATCCCGGACGGCGACCTCGAGTGCGGGATCGCTGGGCATGCCACCACGATAGGTGGAGGACATTTCGGGCGGCACCGAAGCAAATCGGCATCACGATGGGCCGATGGACACCGACGACACCGCGAACACGACAGCCCCGCCTGGCGCGATCGAGGCAGTGGTTCAGGCTTGGGAAAGCGCCCTGGCCGCTCACGACCTGGACGCCCTGCTGGCCTGTTATGCCACCGATGCGACCTTGGAAAGCCCGCTGGTCGCCCACATCACCGGCACGGACGGAATCCGCCGGGGGCACGCGCAGCTACGGCCGTTTCTCGCCGAGGTGGTAGCTCGCACACCGAAGCTGCGCGCCTATCACCGGGCCGGCTTTTTCACCGACGGTCGGCGGGTGACCTGGGAGTATCCCCGCGCGACGCCTGACGGTGAGCAAATGGACTTCGTCGAGGTGATGGAGATCGAGAGCGGCTTGATTCAGGCCCACCGCGTGTATTGGGGCTGGCGCGGCGTCGAAGTCCTGCTGAACGACGAATACCACCGGGATTCCTAGCGTCGGCGACTTTGACGCGCGCCTCTATCCATTCGGCAAGGTAGGGGCGAACAATACGGAAATGGCTCTGAAAACCCGGTCGCACTGGGTGCTCGGGTACGGACTGGCTCGCGCGACGCTGAAGCTGTTGGCTCGCCGAGGCGACCCGTTCGCCCGGCTGGTGATCGACAACCACCAGCCCAACAACGCGCACCGGCTCATTGAGCAGATTCGTCAACGGGGGCGCCTGTCGGAGGTGATCGGCGGCTGGGTCACCGCCGATGCTCAGATTGTCCGAGAGATCTTGCGGGATGACAGGTTTCGGACCTCCAAACCCCACGATCGGTCGCCGTTTCGTATCGTCCAATGGGCGTTTGCGAAAACGAATCCGGGCGTACTGAACGGCCTCGAACCGCCGTCTCTACTGGTCATTGATCCGCCCGAACATGAGCGCCTCCGACGCCTGGTGTCGCGGGCGTTCACCCCGCGGGCGACCGATCGACTGCGTCATCGCATCCAAGAGATCGTCGACGCCTTGGTCGCCGATCTCGACGACAACGCTCGCTGCGACCTGATCGCCAACTACGCCTCTCAAATTCCCATCGAGGTCATCGCCGAGTTGCTGGGAATTCCGCGCGATGAAATTCCTTATCTCTACGCGATGGCCGATCCTGGCGCCAAGCTGCTCACCACCACGGTGCCCTCGTGGCGCGACTTCGAGACCGCCCTCGCGGCCCTGCGCGGGTTCGAAGGTTACCTCGACGCGCACATCGAGCGGCTGCGCCGCAGCGGCGGCGATAACAGCGTCCTGTCGGCGGTGCTGCAGGACAGCGAGCTCACCGCGCTGGAAGTCAAGATGTTCGCGGGGCTCCTGCTCGGCGCCGGCTTCATCACCACGACCCACGCCTTCGGTAACGCCATCACGGCGCTCGTCGATCACCCCGACCAGCTGGCCGGCCTCCAAGCGCACCCCGAGGGCTGGCCCACCGCGGTCGAAGAAACGCTGCGCTACCACTCCGTCGCGCAATTCGGCGCCCGGGTGGCCACCCAAACGCTGCAGATCGACGGCCACACCGTCCGGGCGGGATCGACCGTCTTCCTCAGCATCGCCGGTGCCAACCGCGATCCAGCCATCTTCGAACGTCCCGACGAATTCGACACCACCAGGGTCAACGCCCGCGACCACATCGGCTTTGGTACCGGTGTGCACGCCTGCCTCGGTGCGCCGCTAGCCCGGATGGAATTGAACATCGGCTTGCGCGCCCTCTTCGAACGATTCCCCCAACTCGCCCTCGCCGGCGAACCGACCCTCAACGACAGCACCCTGCTGCACGGAGTCAAGCACCTCCCGGTCCATCTCGGGCCCGCCAGGGTCAACGCCGGCTGACTGCACTAACGACTAACCACATCGGCCGAAACCGGTTGCGGGACAACGGTATAAACGCCAATCGCGGGCCTTGGGGCCAGGCGTGTCATCCGGCCGGCTATCGGCGTTCGGCGCCGTTCCCCCTTCGACACGGGCGCCGATAGGGCGCACACTTGTCGAATGCAGGTATGTCATTTCATCGGCGTTACGCCGAGCGCACCGCGTCTGGCCGCGCCACCACCCTGGCCCCGGGTTCGGTCCTCGATGTCACCGCGACCGACGTGACGGGGCCCCAGCAGCGCCGGACGCTGAACGGCCTGTCGGACATACGCGCGTTCTTCCACACGAACAAGGTGCCGCTCTTCTTCATCTCGCCCACGCCGTTCAACCTGCTCGGCGTTGACCGGTGGATACGAAACTTCTTCTACCTCACCTACTTCGACTCGTTCGAGGGCACACACTCGCGCGTATTCGTGCCCCGGCGGCGCGACCGCCGCGATTTCGACTCCATGGACGAGGTGTGCAGCCATCTGCTGTCCGATCCCGAGACGGTCGAGTTCATCGCCGGTAAAGGTCCCGGCGGCAAGTGCTGCTTTGTCATGCTGAACGAGGAAATTCAGGCACTCGCGCGGTCGGCGGGCCTCGATGTCATGCATCCGCCGATCGAGTTGCGCCAGCGCCTGGGGTCCAAGATCGTCATGACGCGGCTGGCCGACGAGGCGGGGATACCCAGCGTGCCCAACACGATCGGGCGGGCCCACTCCTACGACGACCTGCTGGCGCTCGCGCAAAACGCCGGATTGGGAGACGACCTCGTCATCTCGATCGCTTACGGCAACGCCGGCAGCGGGACGTTCTTCGTGCACGGTCAGCGCGACTGGGACCAGCACGCCGGTGATCTGGTGGGGCAAGACCTCAAGGTGATGAAGCGGATCCGCAATGTCGAGGTGTGCCTCGAGGGCGCCGTGACCCGGCACGGCACGGTGGTCGGCCCCGCGATGACGAGTCTCGTCGGTTATTCGGAACTGACACCGAGCCGGGGCAGCTGGTGTGGCAACGACATCTGGCGCGAGGTGTTGCCGCCCGCTCAGACGCATGCGGCGCGAGAAATGGTGGCAAAGCTGGGCGATGTCATGCGGCGCGAGGGCTACCGCGGCTACTTCGAGGTGGACCTGTTGCACGATCTGGACGCCGACGAACTCTACCTCGGCGAGGTGAATCCGCGGCTGAGCGGTGCCAGCCCGATGACCAACCTCACCACCGAGGCCTATGCCGACATGCCGCTGTTCCTTTTTCACCTGCTCGAGTACATGGACGTGGAGTACGAGCTCGACATCGAGGAGATCAATTCGCGCTGGGAGCGGGGCTATGGTGAAGACGAGGTCTGGGGCCAGGTGATCATCACCGAGACGTCGCCGGACATCGAGCTCTTCACCGCGACGCCACGCACCGGGGTGTGGCGGATCGACGACGACGGCCGGGTCTCCTTTTCGCGAACCGCCAACGACTGGGCCACGCTGCTCGACGGTTCCGAGGCCTTCTACATGCGGGTCGCCGCACCCGGCGACTTACGTTCGCAGGGCGCCCAACTCGGCGTGCTCGTCACTCGCTCACACCTGCAGACGGACGACTATCGGCTCAGCGAGCGCTGCCAGCGCTGGGTCAAGGGGATGAAGGCGAAGTTCGTCTCGACACCCTTGACGCCGGCCGCGCCGATCGTTTCTCGGCTCGTCGCGCGCGCGTGAGCGCCCCGGCCGGCATCGCACTGGACAACTGGCTGTCGGCGCCGTACGCGCGGTGGTCGTTCCAGCACGTCGAAGACTTCGTGCCGACCGCGGTCATCTCGCGCGGCACCGGGCCGGTCGCGGCGTTGCCCGCGGCTACTGCCGATCTGTCGGCGATTCCGGTGACGGGCACGGACGGCACGGACACCACCGTCGGCGCGGTATTGGCCGGTCCGGGCACCGACGGGTGGGCCGTCGCCCGCCGCGGTGCGATCGTGGCCGAGGAATATCTCGACGGCCTGGGCGCTCGGACGCCACACCTGTTGTTCTCGGTGAGCAAGTCGCTGGTGGGCGCGGTGGTGGGTGTGTTGCATGGGGCCGGTGTAATCGACCTCGACGTGCTGGTGACGAAATACGTTCCCGCCCTTCATAATTGCGGCTATGCCGGTGCGACGGTGCGTCACTTGCTGGACATGAGGTCGGGTATCGCGTTCTCGGAGAACTACGACGACCCGGCCGCGCAGATACACCTTCTCGACCAGGCAATGGGGTGGGCACCCAGGGGGACTCCGGACGCTCCTGCCACGTTGCAGGAGTTCTTGCTGAGCTTGCGCCGGCAGCGCGCTCACGGCGGCCCGTTCGAATACCGTTCCTGTGAAACCGATGTGCTGGGCTGGATCTGCGAGGTCGCCGGCGCTCAACGGATGCCGGAGCTGATGTCGGAGTTGCTGTGGAGCCGCATCGGCGCACAATGCGACGCCACCATCGGCGTCGACGCCGACGGCACCGGGTTTTTCGACGGTGGCATCAGCGCCTGCCTCACCGACATGATCCGGTTCGGGTCGCTGTTCTTGCGCGACGGCGTCTCGCTGACCGGCCGGCAAGTGGTGCCGTCGGCGTGGATCGCCGACACCCTCGACGGCGGACCCGACTCGCGTCAGGCGTTCGCCGCCAGCCCCGACGACAGCGAGATGCCCGGCGGCATGTACCGCAACCAGATGTGGTTCCCCTACCCGGGCAGCAATGTCGTGTTGTGCCAAGGCATGTGCGGTCAGATGATCTATGTCAACCGCGCCGCGGAGGTGGTCGCCGCCAAGTTGTCCACGCAACTAAAGACTCATGAGCCGCACATGTCCGACACCCTGCGCGCCTTCGATGCGGCGGCACGCGAATTGGCTGGACTCCCCGGCTAGTCGACCGCAGTCAGTCGGATATCTCGTCGAGCCGTTTGGCCGAACTCCGGATATTCTGCATGTCTGGCTTGCTTTGGAGCAGCACACTTTTGGCGGCCTCGATCGCGCCACCAGATCGGAAGGGAATCGAATGCCCTCACCCCGTTGGCCGGCCGCACTCGCCGTTTCCCTACTGGCCGCCGCGGCACTGCTCAGCACCGCCGGCGTCGCGGCCGCGACCCCCCAAGATGACGCGTACCTCGCGCAACTGCGTGCCGTCGGCCTGACTTGGCCGCCGAGAACGGACGAGGCCCTGATCGCCGAGGCGCACGACGTGTGTTACGACCTGACCTGGGGTTGGACGCCGCAACAGATCGCCGACGATCTGCACGCCCGGTTGGACACCAAGGGCGTGACGCTGCTGGACGTCGGGAGCCTGGTCAACGCCGCCCACTCGATCTATTGCCCCGGCAATGTGTGCGATGCCCCCAGCCTTTGCACCTGAGGACCCCCGCCGAGCTACGCAGTAACTGGCTGTAGCGTGACGGCCGTGAAGTCCTCCCGGATGTACTCCTCCGTCGCGCTCGCGGCTTCGGTCGCAGCAACCGTTCTGACGCTCGCCGGAGCGGGCACGGCCACCGCGGCCGGCTCATGTCCGACCGCGGCACCGCAAAACGGTGCAACGCCCGACTGGACGTTGAGCGGTACCACGGGCAGCGTCGCGGTCACCGGATCCACGGACACCACCGCTCCGCTGGTGAAGGTCACCACACCGTTCAGCGTGGGCCAGACCCAGGTGCACACGCTGCACGCCGGAGACGGACCGGTCGTCTCCAACACCGCCCGCGTCTCCGTCTGTTACATGGGCGTCAACGGGCGTGACGGGTCGGTCTTCGACAGCAGCTACCAGCGCGGCGCCCCGGTCGACTTCCCGCTTACCGGCGTCGTGCCGGGCTTTCAGAAGGCCATCGCGGGACAGAAGGTCGGGTCGACGGTCGCCGTCGCGATGGTCCCCGCCGATGGCTACCCCGAGGGTCAGCCCAGCGCCGGCATCCAGCCCGGCGACTCGCTTGTCTTCGCGATCAAGATCCTCAGCGCCACCGGCTAGCTCGGGCCGCCAAATCCCCTGTGCGGCAGGTTAATCACCTAGCGGCGCGAACATGAGCGCGGGATCGATGCCGAGTTGTCCAGCGACGTGAGTGGTGTCCCAGTACTCACGCCAGTGCGTGATCGCGCCGTCGCGAACCTCGAAAAGCGCGGTGACGTGGAAGGTGACGGCCACGCCGTTCATGGCGTTCACGTCGACCCGCTCGACGACGACGGTGTCGTCGTCGGACACGATCGTGCGGATCTCGCTCCCCTCGATCATGCCCGTCGCCAGGGTGTTGTGCTTCTCGAGTTCCGCGCGCGCCGCGTCACGTCCCCGCACCACCGGTGACAGCGGCACGTGCAGCTGCCACACGAAGTCGTCGGCCATGAGTGCGGTCATCGCGTCGACGTCCATGCTCTTGCCGTAAGCGGCGTGTATGAAATCGACCACGATTCTTTCGTTGTCGTTTTTGGTCGCAACGCTTTTCGCCATCTCATTGTCCTTCAGGGGCGGTTACTGTTCGCTATTCGTCGAACTGTAGATGGCAGTCGCTCGAAAAGCGGTGATATACGAATCGCTTAACGCGGCCTCAGGGCCGAAGCAGCGTGATGATGGTGACGTCGTCGTCGGTATGCCTCGACGCCATCGCGGTCCAGATCCGGGACGCCGTCGCATCGCCCGCCCGGCCGAGGGTCGCCGCCAAGAGATCGAGCCCGTCGTCGATCGACTCGCCGCGACGCTCCACGAGGCCGTCGGAGAACAGGACCAAGCCGTGTCCGGGTTCAACGCTGAACGTGCTGGGGGCATAGCTGACACCCTTGACGCCGATCGGTGGGGAGAGCTTGATGGGCGCCGAGACCGCCTCGCCGACAACGTTGCCGGTCAGGTCCGTCACATACGGCAGCAAGTGGCCGGCCGAAGCGGCCTCCACCCGGCCCGAATCGAGATCGACCCGCGCGGCGATGACCGTGGCGAATGCGCCGGGCAGCATGTGCAGGCAGAACTCGTTGAGCTGTTCGAGCGCCTCGGCCGGTGTGGCGCCGGTGAACAGCTGGGCGCGCAGCGCGTTGCGCAGCGCGGCCATGGTGCCGGCCGCGGCGATGCCGTGCCCGGCCACGTCGCCGATCAGCGCGATCAGCCGGCCGTCGCGAAGCTCGAACGCGTCGTACCAATCGCCGCCGACGTTGTCCCCCGCCGCCGGTTCGTAATGCGCGGACAGGCGCCAGTTGTCGAGGGCGGGGATGGATTCGGGTAGCAGGCTGCGCTGCAGCGTCTCCGCCAGGCGCAGCGCTCCGCGCGTGCGGCGATACAGCGACTCGACCAGCTGGAGTCGCAGGGATCCGGCGGAGTCGGTCTCGCTCAGCGACCAGGGTTCGCTGCGCCCATGCACGATCTCGCGCCATCGGTCGAACGATTTGCGCGGGCTGAGCCGATACTGGTCGCCCTCGCTGATCGCGATCGACTTGTTGTAGGGGTCGCCGCCCCAGTCCACCGAGCGCAGCACCTCTCGGCGGAACCAGATCGCGTATTGCCCGTCGGGCAGATTGAGCGCCAGCGCCCCGGCGGCCACCTGCGGATCCAGCTCGAGCTCCGGCAACGCCCGGGACAGGCACTCGCTGCTCGCGATCTCGTCGTCCACCTCGCGCGCCCAGGCGGCGACGGCGGACACGACTTCGGGCGGCGGAACCGAGCCGCGCATGCGGAAGTCACCCCCGATGTGAATGACCACGCCGTCGGCGGGCACCAAATCGAGCAGGTCCGGCGCCCCGAGCAACGCCGCCGATAGCGGCTCGCCGTCGTCCAGCGTGGCGGCGGTGAGCTTGGCCAAGATGGCCTGCGCGGCCAGGCGCTTGTGCAGTTGTTCATCCTCGAACCGGTCGACGAGTCGCAGCGACAGAGTCGAGCCGAGGAACTCGGCCGCCGCCCGGGTGCCGAACGGTGGCAGGTGCGGTCCGGTGTAGTGGTGGCAGGCGATCAGCCCCCACAGCCGGCCCTGCCGCAGCAGCGAGATCGACATCGATGCGTGCACACCCATGTTCTGCAGATACTCGATATGGATGGGCGAAACGCTGCGCAGGGTGGCATACGTGAGGTCCAGCGGCGTACTGCTCACCGGGTCGATGCTCGGCACCAGCGGCGCCGGCGCGTAGTCGACGTCGGAAATCAGTCGGATCCAGTTCTTCTCGTACAGTGCGCGCGCCTGCGCCGGGATATCGGTCGAGGGGTAGTGCAGGCCCAGGAAGGAGTTGAGGTCGTCGCGCTTGGACTCGGCCACGACTTCGCCGTTGTACTCCTCGTCGTAGCGATACACCATGACCCGGTCGAAGCCGGTCAGGTCTCGGACGGCGCGCGCCGCGATGGCGTACAGCTCGGTCAGCGTGGCGGCCCGGTTCAATTCCTCGACCGCGCCGCGGACCGCCTGGTAGGTGTTCGGGAAGGAGAACGGCCGCTCGCCGTAAGCGATTTCGAGCTCAACCAACAACACGCCGCCCGGCTCGCGGTGCAGGATCGCGTCGAAGGCCCGCGACTCGCCGCCGACCTCGATGGTGAGCTCGAGCGGGTTGTTCTGGCGCAGACTGCCGAAAGTCTCCGCCGCGCGCTCGATGCGGGCGGCTTGTTCGGAACCGAGCAGCACGGACAGGTGCCGGCCGAGCACGGCTTCGACGGGACGGTCGAGCAGATCGGCGACGTTGGCGCTGACCTGACGCACTTCGAACGCGGGTTCGTGTACCACCGCGAGCACCCCGCGCGGCTGAATGCTGCCGGGGATGTGGATCGGCTCGCGCGCACAGTTGTCCAGGTCGATGGGAGTGCCGACCGGTACGAGATCGTCGATCGGCTGATCCGCGGACGCCGACGGCGGGACGTGCCGCTCGTCGCCGGTCACGCGAGCCGCTTCATTGGAGTGGTGAGGGGTAGCAGCCAGACCTCCAAGCTATCAATGTGCGTCGCCGTTCGCCGACTAGGTAAGCCGCGATACGCGCGGCCTGGCAGATTCGCCCGGCAGTGACTTCCCCACGCGCCCAAGAAATTTTCCCCCTTCGACGGCGGTACGCGCCGTCGACCCCGGTCGGCCTCGCCGCGGTAACCCGCTCCCGCCGCGCTCACCAAGGTAATCTGAGCAGGTCATGTGCTCGGTCGCCGTCCCAACAACCCGCCGTCTATCGGTCGCGATGAAGCAGGGCTCGGCGACCGAGCACGAGGCCGCCGAGCAGAGCCCATTCATGTCCGAACTGCTCGCCGGCCGGATCGGCGCACCGGGCTACTGCGAGTACTTGCTTCGGTTGCGTGTGGTGTACGCAGCCCTGGAGGACGCCGTGCGGGCCCGCCGTGACGATTCCATGGTTGCCGCGGTGTACGACCCCGCGCTGGAGCGCCTGACTGCTATCGACGCCGACCTCGATCACTGGCTGACCCCGGGTGCCGCACACGAGGTCGACTCCCCCGCGGCGGCGGCCTACGCCGAGCGGCTCGGCGCCCTCACGTGGGGTGGCGCCCTGGTGGCCCACCACTACACGCGCTATCTCGGGGACCTCTCCGGAGGCCGGGGCATCGGCAAAATCCTCGATCGCACCTTCGATCTTCGGGGCGCCGGGCTTGCATTCTATGAATTCCCGGTGCGGCCCAAACCGTATAAAGACGCTTACCGTGCCCGCCTCGACGCGCTTTGTCCCGACGCCGACGAAATCGATCGCATAGTCGGCGAGGTGAAATACGCCTTCGGCCTGAACCAGGCCCTCTTCGATGAACTGTCCGACAGCGCGCCGGACCGTCGGCGCTGAATCACACTTGGGCGGAACCCCAGCGAACCCGTGCGGCAACGAACCAGGTGCCGTCGAAGAGCGCCTCTCCCCCGAGTTCGTCGGCCAGTTGCCGGCCGCCGAGGTAGCGCTTGTAGACGCGGTGACGCGATCCGTCATTCAAGGTCCGCTCTTGCCATTGCTCGGGTTCCACGCCGGCGCGAAGCGCTGAGTCGATGACGATCAGCTCCCCGGCCACCCGGCGTACCTCAGTCAGAAAGGCTTGGCGTTCGTCGGCCGGCAGGTGCCCGTAGAAGTGGCCGGTCAAAACGCGGTCGAAGGCATTGCCCGCGAACGGCAACGACAACGCGTCAGCGACGATCGCCACGCCGTGCGGCAACCGCGATTGGGTCAACTCGACCATCGCAGGGCTTTGGTCCGCTCCCACCACGAGGCCACGCAGATGGCGGGTCAAAAAACCGCTACCGCAAGCCACGTCCAGCGTGCGCGCGGCCGGCAGGTCGGCAACCAAGCTGACCACCCGATCGACCTCGGCGCTCCACCCTGGCCGGTCACGCTGGGCGAAATGCCCTTGTCCTAAATACCATTCGTCGTATTCGGCGGCGCGCCGATCGTAATAGGCTGCGGTATCAGGGTCTCGGGCAAAGGCCGGGGATGTTCGCGACATATCGTCAGTCTTATCGACGCCACCACCGCTGGCCACCCATTTACGCGCGCTGACTCTTCTAATGGGTCAGACCTGGTTGAATCCGCCATCGGCGGTGACGGTGGATCCGGTGGTGAAGCTGGACAGATCGCTGGCCAAAAACACTGCGGCATTGGCGATCTCGGTGGGCTCGGCGAAGCGGCCCAGCGGGATGGTGCCGATGCGGCCGGCGCGGAACTCCTCGATCGAAGCGTCGGGATCGGTCTGCGCGGCCAGCGCGTCGCTGCCGGGGGTTGCCGTGGACCCGGCCACGATGACGTTGACCCGGATGTTGCGGCCGGCGAGTTCGTTGGCCCAGGCGCGGGCCAGGGATCGGACGGCGGCCTTGGTGGCGGCGTAGATGCTCAGCCCGGGGCGGCCGCGGTCGGCGGTGGTGGAGCCCGTCAGAATGACGGAGGCGCCGTCGTTGAGCAGCGGCAGCGCCTTTTGCACGGTGTAGACGACGCCCTTGACGTTGGTGGTCAGCAGCGCGTCGAGGTCGTCATCGGTGATTTCCCCCAGCCGCGCCACCCTCGTCGATCCGGCGTTGGCCATCACGATGTCGAGGCCGGTACCCGCTGCCGCGACCTCGGCGTAGAGCCGGTCCAGATCCTCCGGCGTTCCGACATCTCCGCGCACGGCAGTCACGCGAGGGCCCAATGTGCTTGCCGCAGCGTCGAGTTCAGGCTGGCGCCGACCCGTGATGAACACCCGGGCGGCACCCTCGGCAAGAAACCGTTCGGCGGTGGCCAACCCGATCCCGGAGTTGGCGCCCGTGATGACAGCGGTCTTGTGGTCGAGCAATCCCATTCGGTTCTCTCCTCGAGTCGGCGTGCCGTCACCGTTGAAACCGCGGCCGCGAACTCGCGCGCGCCGCCGCCTCGATGATGCCGTGGATGACCTGCGCCGACACCATCGCCCCCGTGCGTCCTGCCCGTCGAGCACGGGATCACCGATCGTGAACCCCGAAACCTCACCCGACACGTTCTCATCCGAACTCGTATTCTCTGCAGCATGATCGCCGCCTTGATCCTGACGCCGAGGTCAGCGCGCAGCCCGCTGCGGGCGGCCGGCAAATCCGCGCGCTAGGCCCGGTGCGGACGCGTGGCGGCTCTGGCACTGGCGCTTGCCGGTCTGGCGTTTCTCGACTCGCTCAACGTGCTCAACGTGGGAGTGGTTTCGGCCGTCATCTTCGACAGCCGGCTGGGGCGCCGGTCTCCGCTTCCCGGCGCCTTGAGTTACGTCGCGGGCGTGTTCGCGGTGACGACCACATTCGGCGTGTGCACCGTACTGGGCATCGGCTTCATCACCGAGGTCCTCGACTTTCACCTGACACCGGCCATTCGTTTCCGGGGCGAACTGCTGCTGGGCATCGCGTTGATCTGCTTGGCCTTCTTTCCGTTGACCGCACAGTCGTCGGCACCCGGCTGGGCGCTGGCGGCGATGCGGCAACGGCCCTGGCTGCTCGGATTTCTGGGGCTGGCGGTGGGCAGTGGCCAGGCCCCTACCGCCGTGCCCTATCTCACCGGCTTGGCGATGCTCGCCGCGGTGCACCCGCGGCCGCCGCTCTGGCCGTTGGTCATCCTCGTCTACTGGGCCATCGCCCTGTCGCCGCCGCTGCTGATCCTTGCCCTCTCGATGAGAAAAACCATGCGGGCCAAGCGCATTCAGCGCGCGATCGTGCGCGCCCTCACTCGCTACGGGCCGATGTCGGTGCGGCTGTTGTTCCTGGTTTTCGGAACCGGGCTCATCGCCGACGCAATCGTCAACCACAGCGCGCTGTGGTGAGGTGGTACGACTTCTCATCTGATGCACAGCGAGCTGGATTACCTTGTCGCGTGTGACCGATCGCCACGAACGCGCAATGTCCTTCGGCTCGATCGCCGAGGACTACGACGGGCTGCGGCCGCAGCCTCCGCAGCAGGCGGTGGACTGGCTGCTGCCGTCGGACTGCGAGCTGGCCGTCGACGTCGGTGCGGGCACCGGCCTGTTCACCCGCACGCTCGTCGGCCGGGCAGCGCAAGTCGTCGCCGTCGAGCCCGATGCGCGGATGCGAGCGGTGCTGGCCGAGCGGTCCCCCGGAGTTCGCGCCGTGGTGGGCACCGGTGAGTCGATTCCCCTCCCGGACAACTCCGCCGACGCGGTCTTCGTCTCCTCGGCGTGGCACTGGATGGATCCCGACCGGGCCGTCCCGGAGATCGGCCGCGTGCTGCGCGACCGCGGTCGGTTCGGGCTGATCTGGACCAGTCGCGATCGCGACGTGGACTGGGTCCGCGACCTCGAGGTGCTGCCCAAGGACGACACGTCCGAACTGGATGCGCCCGACCGCTTCCGCCGGCGCCACGAGAACGTCGTACTGCCGGATCCGCAGATATTCCACAACGTCGCGCGCGAGACGTTCGATTTCGTGCGCACGATGACGGTCGACGACATCGTCGCGATGCTCGCGACCTACAGCCGGGTGATCATCGCCTCCCCCGACGACCGCGCGCAGCGGCTCGACAACGCCCGAGCCATCTTGACCGAGCGTTTCCCCGGCGCCGACGTGATCGACGTCCCCATGCAGTCCCGGTGCTGGCGCGCCGATCGGATCGCCCGCGGCCGCTAAGCGCCGCTTGGACGTTCCTTTTGCCGATGTCGTAGACAGCGGGGGGTTAAGCGCGTAACTTCTGCCGCATTCACTTAGGAGACGCAATGACGGTGCAATCCGTATTGGCCGAGGTCCGAGAAATCCCCGGTACCGGTGACGTGATCCCGATCTTCGATCCCTCCACCGAGGAACAGATCAGCCAGTTCACCGACGGCGGTACCGAAGCCGTCAACGAGGCGGTCGCGCGCGCGAAAGCGAGCGCCGAGTCCGAAATATGGTCCGGGAAGCCCGATTACGAGCGAGCCAAGGTCCTGTGGCGGGTCGCCGACCTGATCGACGAGAACGCCAAGCTGCTCGCCGAGCTCGAAATGCTGAACGCCGGGATGTATCCCGCTCAAGCGCAGATGCAGGTGAAAATCGGCGCCGAGTGGTTCCGCTATTACGCCGGCTGGTGTACCAAGATCGACGGCATTGCGCGCGATGTGAACACCGGCGGCCTGACCGGCGTCGATTCGCACATGCACACCTATACGGTGCGCGAGCCCTACGGCGTGGTCGGGCTGATTTTCCCGTGGAACGGCCCCGTGTTCAATTTCTGCGCCAAGCTTGCGCCGTCGCTGGCGGCCGGGTGCAACAGTGTGGTGAAACCCGCTGAGGAGACGCCACTTTCGGCGCACGTGCTGATGCGCCTGCTGGCCGAGGCCGGAATCCCGGACGGGGTGGCCAACCTGGTCAACGGATACGGACACACCGTCGGCGCGGCGATCACCGCGCACCCCGACGTGGAGAAGGTCGCCTTCACCGGCTCGACAGAGGTGGGCCGCGCGATCGTGCACGCCGCGGCCGACAGCAACCTCAACAAGGTCACCCTCGAGCTCGGCGGCAAGTCACCGGTGCTGATTTTCGACGACGCGAAACTGAAGAAGGCCGTCCCGATGTCGGCGTTCGGCACGTTCGTCCACTCGGGGCAGGCCTGCGTGTGCGGCTCCCGCATTCTGGTGCAGCGTGGCGTGTACGACCAGGTCGTCGAGGGCATGGCGATGGTGGCGAATGCGATGAAGATGGGCGGCCCCAAGGACGAGGGCACCATGAGTGGACCGCTGATCAGCCAGAAGCAGCTCGACCGGGTGCTGGGCTACCTGGAGCAGGGCAGGTCCGACGGCGCGGAAATCGTCACCGGCGGCCACCGCCTCGATCGCAAGGGCTACTTCGTGCACCCGACGGTCGTCACCAACGTCGATCCCGACACCAGCCGGCTGTTCCAGGAAGAGATCTTCGGGCCCGTCGTCACGGTCCTGCCCTTCGACGACGAGGACGAGGCCGTCGCGTTGGCCAACAACAGCACCTACGGGCTGGCCGCCACGGTGTGGACCAAGGACCTCGCCCGCTCCCATCGACTGGCCAAGCGGCTGGCGGCCGGAACCGTCGGGCTTAACTGCGCTTTTCCCTACGACCACTCGATGCCCTTCGGCGGCTACAAGCAGTCCGGCTGGGGCCACGAGTCAGGCAAGGCCGGCATCGAGACCTACCTACAGACCAAGATCGTCTGGGCACAGATGTAGCGGCCTCACGCCTGCGGCCCCTCCGGCGGCCAGACCGTCCCGGGCGACGCCTCGCCGGGGCTCTCGAAATCGCCGCGAGACAGCGGCACCCACCGCTCGCTCGGTGCGGGCTGCTCCGACGACGGGAAGTCGCGCAGACTGCCGGTCGGCTTGGCGTCCCACTTGGCGAACGTCAGCGGCGTCTGCAGCCAGGCGTGCAGCAGGTTGTAGGCCGACTCGAGCGAATCGATGTGAGTGCGCTCCCAGCCATGGCTGCCGTCGAGGCCGAAGCCGACCAGCGCGGCGCGGGTGTTGGCACCCGCCTCGATCGCCGCCGCGGCATCGGACCGGTAGTAGCGAAAAACGTCGCGGGCGAACGGGATTCCCTGCTCGCGGGCCAGCCGGCAGAGTTTGCGGGTGAGGTGGTAGTCGAACGGGCCATGCATGTCGGCCATCGGGATCGTCACGCCGTCCTCGAGGGAATGCTGGCCGGGCGCGCACACCGCGTTGTCCACCGAGACCAGCTCGGCGACGTCGGCGGGCAGGCCGTGACTGGCCCCGTGGCCGACCTCCTCGGTGATGGTGACCATGATCGTGGTGCGGTGCGGCAGCACCACCTTGTTCTCGGAGAAGTTCTTGGCCAGCGCGAGCGCTATCGCGACGCCCGCCTTGCCGTCCAGATGGCGTGAGACGATGAAGCCGTCGGCGGTGAGCTCGGGGCTGGTGATCAACGCCACGAAGTCACCGACCTGCAGGCCGAGCCGAATCAGGTCCTCGCGCGAGGACACTTTCCGGTCGATGCGGACCTCGACGTGCTCCCAGTTGGTGGGTTGTGTGTCGATCTCATCGCCGAACGCGTGCCCGCTGGCCTTGAGCGGCATGACCGTGCCGGTGATGAACTCATCGGGGTCGTCGATAAAAATGCGCACCCGGGCGCCCGCGGCGAACCGCGCCGAAAAGGTGCCGACCGGGACCAGTTGAAGGCGGCCGTTGTCCTTCAGGTCGCTGACCATGCAGCCGATGGTGTCGGAGTGAACCACTATGGCGCGGTCGATGGTCGCGGACTCACCCGGCAGTTCGGCGGTCAGCGCGCCGCGCCGGGTCAGCGTGAACGGCACCCCGAAGTGGTCGAAGATGTCGCCGATCACCTGCATCACCGCATCCGTGCGTCCCGACGGGCTCGGGGTCTGCAGCAGCGCCAGCAGGGTGTCGATCATCCAGGTGCGGTCGGCCTCGGCCATGGCCGCGATCTGGCCCACGTTATCTCCTCTCGAGTCGCCTCCGAACGCGTTCAACCTACCGTGTGAGCGGCACCGAACGCCCGTCGCGGCGGGCGCCGCACCACGGCTGCGGGCGTTCGATATGTCCGCTGCCCCTAAGAAGCGGATTCCATCTGGGCGATCAGATCTGCGAGGGTGAGGATGCGCTGGGCGTCGCGCACATGCAGGCTCTCGATCATGCGGCCGTCGACGGTGATGACGCTGGTGCCGGACGCCTGCGCCTGCTCGTAGGCCGAGACGATCTTGCGGGCGTCCTCCACTTCCTTGTGTGAGGGACCGAACAGCTCGTTGGCGGGGGCGATCTGCGACGGGTGGATCAGGGTCTTGCCGTCGAAGCCCATCTCGCGGCCTTGCCGAGCCTCGGCCCGGAATGCGCCGTCGTCGGTGACGTCGTTGAACACGCCGTCCAAGATGACCTTTCCGGCCGCCCGGGCTCCCAGCAAGGCCAAGCCGAGGGCGGGCACCGCGGGTGCGCGCCCGGGCACGTGCAGGCCGTGCAGCTCGTTGACCAGGTCGTTGGTACCCACCACCAAACCGGCCAGGCGATCGCTGGCCGACGCGACCTCCTCGGCCCGCAGAAAGGCCCGGGGTGTTTCGATCATCACCCACAGCTGCAACGACTTCGGCGCTCCCAATGCGTCCAGCGCGTCGGCCAGCGCTCGAACCTGTTGACCCGTCTCGACTTTCGGCACCAGCACGCCGTCGGCGGCGGAACCGGCCACCGCCGCCAGGTCGTCGTCGTGCCAGTCGGTGTCCAAGCCGTTGATGCGCACCACGACCTCGCGGGGCCGGTAGCTCTCTGACGAGATCGCGTCACACACCGTCATCCTCGAATCGGCTTTCGCGTTGGGACCCACGGCATCCTCGAGGTCGAAGATCAGCACGTCCGCCGGCAGCGTCTTACCCTTCTCCAGCGCGCGCGGCTTGTTGCCGGGGAGGTACAGGGCGGATCGGCGCGGGCGCAGGGTCGGTGCCATGAAAGCGATTCACTTCCTGTCGTCGTTGGAGCGGGAGAGTCACGAGCGTGCGCGACGGGTGTGGGGTGCGCGCGGCCTAGGCAGAAAGTACCCTTCGGTACCGGTGGAGCCGTGCGCCGGTGGTCAGCGTTCCGGCAGGCGAAATGGCCGACGCCGCGAGTGGATCGGCGGAAGGGGAAAACGAATGTCATCATTAGGCTCGGCGCGGAGCGAGGGCGACAGCTGGGACCTGGCGTCCAGCGTGGGGGCGACCGCCACGATGGTGGCGGCCTCCCGAGCGCTGGCGTCCCGTGAGCCGGACCCGTTGCTGGACGACCGATTCGCCGAGCCGTTGGTGCGGGCGGTCGGGCACCCCTTCTTCACCCGCATGCTGGACAACGAAATCCCGCTCGAGACCGACGACATGCCGATGACCCTGCAGCAGCGGCGCGAGCAGATGACCGTGCGGACCCGGTATTTCGACGACTTCTTCGGCGCCGCCACCGCGGCGGGCATACGGCAGGCCGTCATCTTGGCCGCCGGGCTCGACGCGCGGGCCTATCGGTTGGCGTGGCCCTCGGGCACCGTGGTTTTCGAGGTCGACCAGCCCGAGGTGATCGCCTTCAAGACGAACACGCTCGCCCGGATCGGTGCCGAACCGACCGCCGAGCGCCGCACCGTCGCAATCGACCTGCGCGACGACTGGCCAACGGCGCTGCGGGACAGCGGCTTTGACGCCGACTCGCCCACCGCCTGGATCGCCGAGGGTCTACTGCCCTACCTACCGCCCGACGCCCAGGACCGGCTGCTGGACAACATCACCGCGCTCAGCGCGCCGGGCAGCCGGCTGGCCACCGAGAACATCACCGACATGAGCGTGTTCACCGACGAACGCGCTCGGGCGATGCGCAACACCTGGCGTCAGCACGGGCTCGACATCGACGTCGCCGAGCTCGTCTGGCTTGGCGAGCGCCGCCCGGCCGGCGAGCACCTGGCCGATACCGGTTGGAACGTCACCCGCCACCCGACCGAACAGGTCTATGCCGAGTACGGATTCGTGCTGCCGGACAACGAAATCCTCAAGGAGTTCCGTCACTCGATCAGTTACCTCAGTGCCGAATTGGGCTGAGTCCCAGCGGTTTGGGTGGTAATCCACCTCCGCTAGGACTTGGCTTCGCGCCACCCCCGCTCGAACGGCAGCCGCCATGCGTTGGGCGCGATGAGTTGGTGAATCGCGTTGGGCCCCCATGTGCCTGGCTGATACAGCTTGGCGGGCGGCGGGTCGCTGAGCAGATCTTCGGAACGCTCCCATAATGATTCGATGCCCTCCGCGGTATTGAACAGCGTGTGGTCGCCCCGCATCGCATCGAGGATCAGCCGTTCGTAGGCCTCGAGCACGTCCACGACGGTGTCGATCTCCTGGGAGGAAAACTGCATGGACAGCTTGTCCAGCTTCATGCCCGGGCCGGGCCGCTTGCCATAGAACGACAACGAAACCTTCGAGTTGTCGGCAAGGTCGAACGTGAGGTGATCGGGGCCCTGCGTGCCCACACCTGATCCGGGCGGAAACATGGTCCGCGGCGCCTCTTTGAACGCGATCGAGATGATGCGGATGCCCTCGGCCATCTTCTTGCCGGTGCGCAGGTAGATGGGCACCCCCGCCCACCGCCAATTGTCGATGCCGACCTTGAGGGCGATGAAGGTTTCTGTGTCGGAATCCTTCGCCACGCCGTCCTCGTCGCGATATCCGTTGTACTGACCCCGAACCACGTTGGCCGGCTTGACCGGCAGCATCGACCGGAACACCTTGTTCTTTTCCTCGCTGATGGCAAACGGCTCGAGCGCCGTCGGCGGCTCCATCACCACGAACGCCATCACCTGGAACAGGTGGGTCACCACCATGTCCTTGTAGGCCCCGGTCTCTTCGTAGAAGTTCGCCCGCTGCTCCAAGCCCTTGTCCTCGGGGATGTCGATTTGAATGTGATCGATGAAGTTGCGGTTCCAGATCGGCTCGAAGAGGCCGTTGGCGAACCGAAACGCCAAGATGTTCTGCGCGGCTTCCTTGCCCAAGAAGTGGTCGATGCGGAAAATCTGTGATTCCTCGAAGGTTTCGTGCACGAAGTCGTTCAGCGCCACGGCGCTGGCCAGATCGGTGCCGAACGGTTTTTCCATCACCACCCGCGACCGTTCGACCAGCTTGGCGTCGCGCAGCATGGTGATCACGGCGCGCGCCGCCTTGGGTGGAACCGACAGATAATGCAGGCGCCGAACGTTAGCCCCCAGATTCTCCTCGGCCTGGGCCACCGCCTCGGCCAGTGCCTCGGGTCCGGCGCCCTGCGAGACGTAGCTGATGATGCCGGCGAAATTGGCCCACTGCTCGTCCGTCAGCTTGTGCGAGCCGAAGGAATCGATCGCCTCCTTGGCGATCTCGCGGAATTCCTCCTGACTCAGGTCCTCCAACGACGTGGCGACGATTTGAATATTGGGCGCTAATTCCGACTGGTCCAGGTAGGCCAGGCCGGGGATCAGCTTTCGTTTCGCCAGATCGCCCGTCGCACCGAAAAGAACGATGACATGCGGGTCGAGCGCATCGGCGTGGTGGCGACGCGGGCGGGCGTCGGCAGCTGGGTAAGCGATGGTCTGAGGTTTCTCGGTAGCCACTCTTGCGATACTTCCACCGTCGCGGCGCTGTGTCTCGTCCGTCTCACGGCCGCCCGATTCTGGTTAGCAATCGCCCGATCGGGTATGGAATAGCGGCGGGTTCCCGGCGCCGGGGCCCGTCTCCCCACCCACGCCAGTTGGAAAGCGATATGACCAAACCCGACAAAGACCCGCTGAGCCGCGCGCAGGAGCTGGAAAACATCGTCGACCAGCTCGAGGAGAAGGTTACCGAGGAAAGCGAAGCCGAAGGCGTTCCCGGCAACCGCAGCGACCGGGAGCAAGCGGCCGTCCGAGGTGCCACCAACGAGCCGCCGGACTGATCGGCCGCCGGCCCGGCTCGCCGAGCACGCTCATTCACTCGGGAGGTCGATGGCGTGCGCCTTCAGCGTCGTCAGCAGCTCGGGCGCGGGCCATTCGTTGGCCCGGTAGCGGACCGGACTGATTCCGGCAACGGGCAGGATGCCCACCACGTCGACGACCGTCGCGAATGGCACGGTGAACTTGTCGGACACGTTCGACGGATCGCCGACCAGAAAAGTCACGTAATCGGTCTGCGGCAGCTCCCACGGGATGCCCTGACCCCACGCCGCGGTGCTGCGCCGGCCCCAGGCCGTTTCGATCATCTGTGCGTCGCCGACGTATTGCGGGAACAATTCGCGCTCATAGTGCTCCCGCAAGAATTCGGTCTGATGGCGGTATTCCTTTGTGGCCAAAAGTGTTCGGGCCCGCAGCGCCAGCTCGCGCAGCGGGTGCGGGCCGGCCTGATCAAACGGCGCGATGATGGTGCCCTCGATGGTGTAGCCCTGCGGCGAGATCGGCTGCTCGGCATCGAGGTACATCTGCTCGGCGACCTCGAAGAGGTCGCCGGCGTCGTCGGGCGCGTCGGTGCCCAGCAGCAAAACACCGTCGCCCGGGAAAAACACCAGCGGACGGGGGCCGCCGGCCACCGCCAGCGAACCCAGCCACCCGGTGGCCAGGATCATCGAATCGATATAGGTGCCGCCATCGGCGTCCTTCAACAGGAACTTCTCACCCGGCGCGAAGGTCTGCTGCTGCGCCGACAGGTTCTCCCGGGCGACCGCGAAGGCCTGATCGCCGGTGATGCCCCAGGCACCCGTTTCCGCCGGTGTCACCATGGCCCGCAC
>NZ_LZLU01000107.1:0-53304 GCF_001673415.1 Mycobacterium sp. 1165196.3
AGCCAGGTGCGGCGAATGTAGGAGGTGGGCTGGTCGTGGGCCACCTCCCACTCTTCGGGCCCCCAAGGCGGGCCCGGACGCGTTCAGCGGGGTGGCTCCGGACGTCGACATCATCGCGATCCGGCAATCCAGCCAGGCCTTCGGCCTCAAGGACGCCTACACCGGTGACGAGGATCCGCAGACCTCGGCGAAGATCGACAACGTGCAGACGATGGCGCGGGCGATCGTGCACGCCGCCAACATGGGGGCTCAGGTCATCAACATCTCCGACGTGACCTGCATGAGCGCGCGCAACATCATCGACCAGCGCTCGCTGGGCGCGGCGGTGCGCTACGCGGCCGTCGACAAGAACGCCGTCATCGTGGCCGCCGCGGGTGACACCAGCAAGAAGGACTGCAAGCAGAACCCGCCGCATGATCCGTTGCAGCCCAACGATCCTCGCAACTGGAACGCGGTCACCACGGTCGTGACGCCGTCCTGGTTCAGCGACTACGTCCTGACGGTCGGCGCCGTGGACAACGACGGCCGCCCGCTCAGCCAGGGCAATCAGGGTCAGGCGTCGACGAGCGTGGCCGGGCCGTGGGTCGGGATCGCCGCACCGGGAACGGACGTCATCGGTCTGTCGCCCCGCGACGACGGGCTGATCAACGCGATCGACGGACCCGACAACACGCTGCTGGTCCCGTCCGGCACCAGCTTCTCGGCGGCGATCGTGTCCGGGGTCGCCGCGCTCGTGCGGGCGAAGTTCCCGCAGCTATCGGCGTATCAGGTCATCAACCGGTTGACGCGCACCGCCCGGGCGCCGGCACGCGGCGTGGACAACCAGGTTGGTCACGGCGTCGTCGACCCGGTCGCGGCTTTGACCTGGGACGTGCCCGACGGTCCGGTGAAACCGCCGCAGCAACTGTCGGCACCCCTGAACATTCCGAAACCCGTGCCGCACCGGGATATGGTGCCAGTGTGGGTGGCCGCCGGCGGCTTGCTGGGGGCGCTACTCATCGGCGGCGGAGTGTTCGGTACGGCGATGCTGATGAAGCGATCGCGGAAACAGCAATAGGGGCGGAGCAGCAACACTCATGAAGGCTCAGCGCAGATTTGGGTTGTCGTTAACGTGGCCGCGGCTGACCGCGGTGTTCTTGGTCGACGTGGTGATCATGGTGGTGGCCAGCCACTGCCCCGAGTCCTGGCAGGGCACGTATCGCATCGCGTTCTGGGTGGGCGTCGGTCTGGCCCTGCTGGTGACGCTGCTGTCGCTGGTCACCTATCACGGGCTGACGGTGACCTCGGGGTTGGCCACGTGGCTGTGGGACTGGTCCGCCGACCCGGGTTCGGCGCTGGCCGCCGGCTGCGCCCCGGCCCTCGACCACCAACGCAAATACGGGCGCGACACGGTCGGCGTGCGCCAGCACGACGGCCAGTTGGTCACGGTGATCACGATCAACGGGGGTGACGAGGAGTCGGCCTCGCGGCTTCGGCACCGCAATTCGCCCCCCACGCTGCTGGTGTCGGCGGTCGCGTCGGGCCTGCGCCAGTTCGACATCCACCTCGACGACATCGACATCGTGTCGGTGAAGGTCCGGCGCGGCGGCCCCGAAGCCAGAGCCGCGGAGTTGTCCAAGCTGGACGACTGGGGGCCCGAAGAGTGGGAGGTGGCCCACGACCAGCCCACCTCCTACATTCGCCGCACCTGGCTGGTGTTGCGGATGAACCCGCAGCGCAACGTCGCCGCCGTGGCCGCCCGCGATTCGCTGGCGTCCACCCTGGTGGCGGCCACCGAGCGGCTCGCCCAGGACCTCGACGGGCTGACCTGTGCGGCCCGGCCGTTGACGGCCGACGAGCTCGCCGAGGTCGACCGGGCGGTGCTGGCCGATCTGGAACCGACCTGGAGCCGTCCCGGGTGGCGACGCCTCAAGCACTTCAACGGTTTCGTCACCAGCCTGTGGTTGTCGCCGTCCGACATCACCACCGAGAAGCTGGACGAGCTGTGGGACGACGAGACCGTCGCGACCGTGCTGACCATCCGGCTCACCTCGCGCGGCGGCCGGCCGCAGGTATCGGCTTGGGTTCGCTACCACACCGAGAAGCGGTTGCGCAGGAACGTCGCGTCGGGGCTCAACCGTCTCACCGGACGCCAGCTGGCCGCGGTGCGCGCCAGCCTGCCCGCCCCCACGGCGCGCCCCCTGCTGGTGGTGCCGAGTCGTCCACTGCGCGCCGACGATGAAGACCTTGCGTTATCCGTCGACCAGCTGCGAGGGAGCTCGGCGGGCGTACCTGTAGCGCAATGACGAGGCCGCAATCCACCGCTGAAGGCGCCCGCAACGCGATGGTCGCCGGCCTGTTGGCCTCCGGCGTCTCGGTCAACGGGCTGCAGCCCAGCCACAACCCGCAGGTCGCGGCGCAGATGTTCGCCACCGCGACCAACCTGGATCCGGGCATGTGTGACGCCTGGCTGGCGCGAATCCTGGTGGGGGAGCAGAGCATTGACGTGCTCTCCGGCGCGTGGTCGGCCATCCGGACGTTCGGTTGGGAGACTCGCCGCCTCGGGGTCACCGAGCTGCAGTTCCGTCCCGAGGTTTCCGACGGGCTGTTCCTGCGGCTGGCGGTGACCAGCGTCGAGACGTTGGCGTGCGCGTACGCCGCGGTCCTGGCCGAAGCGAAACGCTACGAGGAAGCCGCGAAACTCATCGACAGCGTCGAGCCCCGCCAGCCCGTCGACGAGGAACTCGTCAGCTACGTACGCGGCGTGCTGTACTTCCGCACCGCTCGGTGGCCGGATGTGCTCAACCAGTTCGCCGAGGGCAAGAGTTGGCGGCAGCCCGAGCTGAAGGCCGCGGGTGCCGCGATGGCCACCACGGCGCTGGCTTCGCTGGGTGTGTTCGAGGAGGCCTTGCGCCGCGGTCAGGACGCCATCGAAGGTGACCGGGTGCCCGGCGCGGCCAACATCGCCCTGTACACCCAGGGGATGTGCCTGCGGCACCTCGGCCGCGAGGACGAGGCCGTCGAGTTGTTGCGGCGGGTGTACTCGCGAGACCCGAAGTTCACGCCGGCCCGCGAGGCGCTGGACAACCCCAACTATCGGCTGGTCTTGACCGACCCGGAAACGATCGAGGCCCGCACCGACCCGTGGGACCAGGACAGCGCGCCGACCCGGGCCGAGACCGAGGCCGCTCGTCACGCCGAAGAGGCGGCGAAGTACCTGGCCGAGGGCGACGCCGAGCTCAACGCCATGCTGGGCATGGAACGTGCCAAGCGCGAGATCAAGCTCATCAAGTCGACGACCAAGGTGAACCTGGCGCGCGCCAAGATGGGCCTCCCGGTGCCCGTGACCTCGCGCCACACGCTGTTGCTCGGACCGCCCGGCACCGGAAAGACCTCGGTGGCAAGGGCTTTCAGCAAGCAGCTGTGCGGGTTGACCGTGCTGCGCAAGCCCGTGGTGGTGGAGACCAGCCGCACCAAGCTGCTGGGGCGGTACATGGCCGACGCGGAGAAGAACACCGAGGAGATGCTCGAGGGCGCCCTCGGTGGCGCGGTCTTCTTCGACGAGATGCACACGCTGCACGAGAAGGGTTACCAGCAGGGTGACCCGTACGGCAACGCGATCATCAACACGCTGCTGCTGTACATGGAGAACCACCGCGACGAGCTGGTGGTCTTCGGCGCCGGTTACGCCAAGGCCATGGACAAAATGCTGGAAGTGAATCAGGGTCTGCGACGGCGGTTTTCGACCGTCATCGAGTTCTTCAGTTACACCCCGGACGAGCTGGTCGCGCTGACGCGGTTGATGGGCCAGGAGAACGAAGACGTCATCACCGATGAGTCGGCCCAAGCGTTGCTGCCGTCGTACACAAAGTTCTATCTCGACGAAAGTTATTCCGAGGACGGCGATCTCATCCGCGGCATCGATACGCTCGGCAACGCCGGTTTCGTGCGCAACGTGGTGGAGAAGGCCCGGGATCACCGCAGTTTCCGTCTGGACGACGAGGACCTGGATGCGGTGCTGGCCAGCGACGTGACCGAATTCAGCGAACGTCAACTGCTGCGGTTCAAGGAACTGACGCGGGAGGATCTGGCGGAGGGTCTCAGCGCGGCGGTCGCCGAGAAGAAGGCGGACTAACCGGATCCTGGCCCGTCCGGTGGCCGCCATTGCGCGCGCCCCCAGGTGACGGGCGCGTGAACCGTTGGGGATGCGTTGTCCTTCAGCTTGACTCGACGACCGCCGAGTGCCACCATGGCCAATGCAAGCACCTCGCTAGGTGAGGCGTCTGCACGGACATAGGCCACTGACCTCGAACGTCGAAAGACGCCCAGGGTCAGGACAGCTCTTCCCGGATTAAGGGTTGAGCCCAAGTGGCTTCCGGCTTCAGCTAGCCGGATACGCCGTGTGGTGCCGAAGCTCTGACGAGAGGGGTGCCGCAGCCGGCCGTTTCGCCTGGTTGTTCCTCCCCGTGTGCACCGTGTGGCACCCCCGCGTGCCCTGGCTTGGAGGAGGTGAGAGCGACGTGAGTCCCGACGACAGTCCGTATTCCAGATCGATGACCATTTCGCTTCGATCCGACCTCGGCATCGATATTTCCTGAATTGGCTTGTAATTAGCCACCTTTCGTAACGCGCGCGCTCACTGACGTGTGGCGCTGATGCGCGCCCCGGCGCGGCCAGGGATCCTGGCTCGCCTCCTTTCTTGGTGGGGAGATTTGTGATGAACTTTGTTACCGCACAGCCGGATTCGCTGGCCGTCGCCGCCAGCCGGCTGCAAGAGATCGGTTCGGCGCTGACCGCGCAGAGCTCGGCCACCGCGGCCCCGATGACCGGGGTGGTGCCTGCCGCAGCGGATGTGGTGTCGATGCTGACGGCGGCGCAATTCGCCGGACACGGCCAGCTGTTCCAGGCGTTGAGCGCTCAGGCAGCGGCGCTGCATGAGAACTTCGTGATCACCTTGCAGGCCAGCGCCGGCTCGTATGCGGCCACCGAGGCCATCAACGCAGCCTCGGCCCGCTGAAATCGTTGGGAATGCATCATGTTGGATTTTGCGGCGCTGCCGCCGGAAATCAACTCGGCCAGAATGTATTCCGGGCCCGGATCGGGCCCAATGCTGGCCGCCGCCGCGGCATGGAGCACGATGGCCGCGGAGATGCGCTCCGCCGCAGCCGCTTACGGGTCTGTGGTGACCGAACTGACCGGTTCGGGTTGGCTGGGGCCGTCCTCGATGTCGATGTTGGCCGCGGCCGCGCCCTATCTGGCCTGGCTGGACGGCACCGCCACGCACGCCGAGGAGGCCAGCGGCCAGGCGTTCGCGGCAGCGTCCGCCTTCGAGTCGGCCTTTGCCATGACGGTGCCACCGCCGGTGATCGCGGCTAACCGCGCTCAGTTGGCCGCGCTGGTGGCAACCAATGTGTTCGGCCAGAACACGCCCGCGATCGCGGCCACCGAGGCGCAGTATGCCGAAATGTGGGCGCAGGATGCGGCCGCGATGAACGGCTACGCCAGCGCTTCGAGCACCGCGTCCCAACTTGCTCCGTTGGCTGCGCCGCCGTCCACGGCGAATACCGACGGGGTGGCGGCGCAGGCGAACACCGTGGCCCAGGCGGCCCAAACGCCAGCGGGTTCGGTGCAGTCGGCAGTGTCGTCGGGCGGGGGCGGTATCTCGTCGCCCGGTTCGGTGTCGTCGTATCTGGCCGGCCTGCTGAGCGGATCGGATAATTCCGCTTTCGGTACGTTCACGAACGGCAACTTCTTCAGCACGGCCGTGGTCAATGGCGCGCTGGCCGGCGGTCCCTTCAACCCGCAGTTCATCATTTCCTCGGTCCAGGGCGTCCTGGCGGCCCAGCATGCGACGACGCTGGGGGGCCTCGCGGATTTCGCCGCCGACGCCGAAGGCATCACGAGTGCCGACCTGGCGTCGAGCACGGTGGGGTCGGCCGGCCTGGGCGGCGCGTCTGGCGGGGTGGGCAATGCGCATCTGGTGGGGTCGCTGTCCGTGCCGCAGAGCTGGACGTCGACGGCCAATATCAACCCTGGTCAAACGGCCGTCCAGGCCATCGGCGTCACCGGTCTCACCGACGCGACGGCAGCCCCGGCCGCGGGCGGGCCCGGAGGTGTCGCGGGGCCGGTGGGTAGTACCGGTCGGCGACTGCGCCGCGCCATCCCCAAGTACGGGTTCCGGCCCGTCGTCATGCCACGTCCGCCGGCCGCCGGCTGAGAACTCTGGAGAAGATGTCATGTCGCTATATGCGGGATTGCCACCCGAAATCAACTCGGCCAGAATGTATTCCGGCCCCGGCTCGGAATCGATGCTGACCGCCGCCGCCGCGTGGAACGCCATTTCCGCTGAAATGCGTTCCGCTGCGACCAGTTATGAATCGGTGATCGCGGCGCTCACCAGCGAGTCCTGGTTCGGACCGTCCTCGGCGAAAATGTCGGCGTCGGTGGCACCGTTCGTCGAGTGGCTCAACAACACCGCCGTCCAGGCGGAGCGGGCCGGTACCCAAGCCAACGCCGCCGCGGCCGCATACGAGGCCGCGTTCGCCGCAACCGTGCCCCCGGCCCTCGTCGCGGCCAACCGCACGCAGCTGACCAACTTGGTGGCGAGCAACCTATTCGGCCAGAACACTGGATTGATCGCGGCCAATGAGGCCCAATATGGCGAGATGTGGGCGCAAGACGCCGCCGCGATGACCACCTACAGCACCGCCTCGCGCGCGGCAACTCAAATGACCCCGTTCCAACAGCCGCGGTCCGGCACCACCGGCGGCGGCATCGCGCAGCAAGCCGCCACGGTCGCTCAAGCCAACGCCGCGACCGGCGCCAGCGACCCGTCGGGGGGACTGCTTGCATGGCTGGGACTCGCGCCCAACACCAACGGCTCCGGCCAGCCCGGGCTGGCGGGACTCATGAACTTTTTGGATGGATCCGACGGCAACGTATTTGGGAGCTTCCTCAACAACGCCTCGGTCGCAAACTTGTCCAACGCGTTTACCACCAGCGGGTTGTTGAACCCGACGTCGTTCGTCGATTCGGCGGTCAACATGAATTCCATCTCGTCCTTGAATGCGGTAGACGCAAGCACGTCGGGACTGGGGGTGCTGGCCGCCGGCCTTGGGGGCACCGCCAACCTGGCGTCGGTGACCGCGCCCGGCGTGGCAGCGGTAGCCGGCGTCGGACAGGCGAGTCTGGTCGGGGCCCTGTCGGTTCCGCCGGCCTGGGGTGCGGCTGGAGCGGCAATCACGCCAGTGGCGGCGACGACCCAGGTCGGCCTAGGCGCTTACCACGGGTTCGGCTCTGCCACCCCGATGGTGATGGAACAGGCCGGGGCAGTCGGCATGCCGGGTGTGCCGCTGGCGGGCCTCCCCGGTGGGCACGAGGACGAGTTCTCCGAGCCGATGTACGGGTTTCGCCCCCGCATCATGGGTCGCCCACCGGCCGCCGGATAAAGAGAGGGAATTCCGACATGAGGTACCTACCGATTCTGACCGCCGTCATTGCCGTGGTCGGCACGGCAATACCAGCGCACGCCGACTCCGACGACGACGCATTCCTTGCCGCGCTCAACAAGGCGGGTATCACCTACTCGAACCCCGACCGCGCGATAAAGGCGGGGCAAAAGGTATGCGACTTGGCCAACTCAGGGACGACGGAGCTCGACATCATCAGGGACGTCCATGAGCTCAACCCGGCGTTTACCGCAGCAAAATCCGCCCTTTTCGTCCAGGCCGCCGCCAGCGCCTACTGTCCCGACCGTCTCTCCACCAGCGATGGCGGAACGAACCCGCACAGCAGTGGCTAACGCCCACACCGGAGGCTGACGAACGCCGGGTGGCGCGTCGCTGACGTCGTCGCCCTGCCCAATCCGCTCCGGGGGACGGGCCGGCTTCGTGATGCCCCGGCCGTCGATCCCTTATCCGGCGCGCGATCCACAATGGCGGGCTGTTCGGCAACGTCTCATCGTCCGTTGTCGCTGCTTCCAGTGAGACCGGAAGTCGGCAGTGATCTGCAGAAACGGCCTTCCAGGAAACTGCCAGTAGCTAATCAGTGCTACAGCAGAGTGACCGCGTCTACTCGTATGAGGGAACCTGAGGAGAACGGTTGTGACGATCAATTATCAGTTCGGCGCTATAGCGGCCCGAGGTGCTTTGATCCGCGCCCGGGCCGCGCTCTCGGACGCCGAATATCGGGCCGTCGTTCGTGATGTGCCGGTTACTACCGGTGTCCCGTGGAGCGCCGCTGCTCGGCTCGCCAGTCGGAAGGTCACCACGGGCGTCGGTCCGTAAGTTCCAGTTACCTTCCGCGGCAATGCCGGGATGTCCGGGGCGCTATTCCGACGGTCCGCACAATATCGCGCTTAATGATTTCTTGAACCGATATAGGAGGTTGTGAAGATTCGCGATCGGAGACCACAGCGGTAGCTTCTGAGCGTAGTTTATAACGTCGGCAATGGTGCCGGCTATGCATTCAGAATACGCGAGTTAGACATTCACGGATTGAGTTGTATCAAGCCGTCGGTCGATGCTGCCCGCATTTGGCTTTACCACGTGATTTACACCACTAACTCAACGTTGTTATGCAGCATTCTCACACTGGTCAAGCCGTTGCAAACACATTTGTTTAACAAACGTTTACCTGATGGGAACGCCCACCGAATAAGCGTTGGTCAGCATCGTCAGTGCAATAGCAGCGTGGCTTGACCAGTTGTTCATATGCCATTCGGGCATCCATTTACAGCTAGGAGCGGTATGGCTTTGTTGCCTGCAGCACATGAGGTTTGTACATGTGTCTTATAACAATTCCGTCGCACTCCTTGCGAGGTGTCGCCATTGTGTCGATGTCGCGGCCATGGAGCGCTGCGTGCGCCAGCCGCCAGATGAGGGATCGGAGGCCCTAGATGTTGGATTTCGGGGCTTATCCGCCGGAATACAACTCGGGGCGGATGTACGTCGGTGCGGGCTCGGGGCCGCTGCTGGCCGCTGCCGCGGCATGGGATGAATTGGCCGCCGAGCTGCAAAGCACCGGGGCGTCGTACAGCTCGACCATCGAGACGCTTGCAACGGGACCGTGGACGGGACCATCCTCGATCGCCATGGCGGCCGCCGCCGCACCCTACGTGGCCTGGATCCATGCCACCGGCGCGCAAGCCGAACAGGCAGGCGCCCAGGCCAAACTCGCGGCCGACGCCTACGAGGCCGCCTTCGCCGCGACGGTTCCGCCGCCGGTGATCGCCGCCAACCGCGCCCTGCTCGCGACGTTGATCGCGACCAACATCCTCGGCCAGAACACGCCGGCGATCGCCGCCACCGAAGCCCACTACATGGAGATGTGGGCGCAGGACGCCGCCGCGATGTACACGTACGCGGCGACCTCAGCTAGTGCCGCTCAGCTGACCCCGTTCGTCGAGCCCCCGCGGACCACCAACGATTCGGCGGGCCCCACGCAGGCGGCCGCGGTCGCCCAGAGCACCGGGCAGTCAAGCTCGAACACCGCCAGCCAATTGGCGCAGTTGAGCAGCACGATGCAGCCCGCGGCGCAGGCCGCGAGCAACGCCAGCAGCACGACAACGGCGGCGTCCGGTTCGTCACTCACCCTGCCGAGTGCGATAACGAATTGGAACGAGTTCTGGTCGGTCGCCACCGGGCCGTTCTCCCCGCAGTCCTGGACCAGCATCCCGGGCGGTCCATTCCTGTCATTCGGCCAGGCCTACGCCTGGGGGCAGAACGGGCAAGGCGCCGCCGCCTATCTGGCGGGGCCCAAGGCCATTTCTGGGGCGTTGGCGCCGCTGACCAGTGGCGCCAACGCCGTCAAACCCGTGCTCAGCTCCGCGGTCGGGGCGGGGCAGGTATCCGGGTCGATGGGCAAAGCCGCTCTGGTGGGCAGCATGTCGGTGCCGCAGGGCTGGACCGAGGCCGCCCCCGCGATCCGAACCATCGCCCAGGTGCTGCCCACCAACATGGCCGCGGCGCCGGCCGCACTGGCCGGTGAAGAGGGCGTGTTCAGCCAGATGGCCCTGTCCAGCCTGGCCGGACGCGCCGTCGCAGCCGCCGCAACCCGGCCCGCCGGCGGTGCCGCCTCGGCAGCGGGTTCGCTGGGCGGCGTTGCCGCCGAGGCCGATCCGGCCGCGGCCACCATCATCGTGATCCCGTGCATCGAGGAGTGATCGCGATGACGCAATCGCACGGCAGCCAATCACCGACCGTCCGGACGCGAAGGTAGGGGTACGAAGATGTTTTACGGAGCCTTTCCACCCGAGTTCAATTCGGGCCGGATGTACAGCGGTCCGGGCGCGGGGTCTTTGGTGGCCGCGGCGACGGCCTGGCAGAACCTGGCCACCGAATTGCAGTCCACCGCAACGTCTTACTCGTCGGTGCTCTCCAGCCTGACGGCCGGGCCCTGGGTGGGACCGTCATCGCTGGCGATGGCGAGCGCGGCCGCCCCGTACGTCGCCTGGATGCAGCAGACCGCCGCGCAGGCCGCCCAATCCGCGATCCAGGCCACCGAGGCCGCGGCCGCCTACGAGACCGCCTTCGCCGCACACGTGCCGCCGGCGGTGATCGCCGAAAACAGGGCCCTGCTCGCACAGCTGGTGGCCACCAACCTGTTCGGGCAGAACACGTCGGCGATCGCCGCGAATGAGGCCCAGTACAGCGAGTTCTGGGCTCAAGACGCCACCGCCATGGACACCTACTTCGCCGCGTCGGCGACGGCGTCCAACAACCTGACGGAGTTCAGCCCGGCGCCCAAGACCACCAACGAGGCGGCCGAGCCGATGCAAGCGGCCGCGGTGAGTTCGGCGGCCAGCACCCCCGCCGCCAACGTCGCGAACACCGCGGCAAGCGCCGCCACGACCACTCTGCCCTACAGCGGATTGTTCTCGGGCCCGGCGAACCTCGCCTATCTCTACAACCAGTTCGTCACAAATCTTTTGAACGGCCTGCCGGGCGGGTCGAGCTTCTATACGGGCTTGTACAACGCCGTGAAGGTGCCGCTAGGCCTGACCACGCAGTTCAACGACATCGGGTTGCTGGTCAACTTTCCGTTGTCGCAATGGCTCAAGTTCGCCCCGCCCATCGGGTATGGGGCGCTGCCGAAAGACGCCCTGGGCGCCGGGCTGGGGGCGTTGGGCTTCGGCCGCGGCACCCTGTACAGCTCGATCACCCCGATCGCCGGCATGGGCAACGCCGGCACCCTGGTCGGAAAGCTGTCCATCCCGCCGAGCTGGGCCACGTCCACCCCGGCCATCAGAACGGTTGCGGCCGCGCTGTCGGCGGCCGGAACCGAAGCCGTGCCCGCGGCCGCGCTGGGCCAGGGGAGCCTGTTCAGTTCGATGGGGCTGGCCGGGATGCTCGGTAGCGCCGTCGGCTCCGGTGGACCCACGGTGGCGCGTGCCGGTGTGCGCAACCGGATGACTCCCATCAAGGACCTCAAAGACAAGCAATCACCGGAACAGCTGAAACGCCTTGTCGCACAGATCTCGGAGCAGCCTGAAACCGTCCAGCACCACAACGTCGATCAAGAGAACCTCGACGCGCTGCTCGAGCAGCTGGCCAAGAAGCCGGGCATCCACGCGGTGCATCTGAAGAAGGGCGACAAGTCAAAGGTCATACCCGCCGATGCCCAATTGGGTTGAGCGGCACGGACAATCCGCCACGACGGAAAGGTGATAGCGATGAAAAGACTACTGGCGTTGCTTGGCGTCGTTGTGATGATCGGGTTGGCCGCACCGGCGTACGCGGATCCTCCGCCGGTGCCCGACGGGGACGACGGCGGCTTCGTCGCCGCGCTGCAGCAGGCCGGCTTCAGCTTCAGCAGCCCGGGGTCGGCCGTCGCCGCCGGCAGGGCGGTGTGTTCGTGCTTGAACAACGGCGAGTCGGGCCTCGAGCTGGTCCACGACGTGAAAACCCACAATCCCGGGATGGACATGGAGATGGCGTCGAATTTCGCCGTGCTTTCCGCGAAGTACTACTGCCCCCACCAGCTTTCCAAGGCCTGACGCCCGCCCGCGGCGCTGACCTGTGAAACACACTGCAGCTCAACATGTCTGCGAAGCGCCGCGCGCCGCTGCGGTCATCTCCTGAACATGGGACAATCACCGGTCATGAGACTGCTGCTCGCGCTCGGCGTCGGCGTTTCGGCCGCGATCGCGCTGGCCCCGCTCACCCATGGCGACCCGGCGGCACCCGGCGTCGACGAGGCCGGTTTCCTCGCCTCGCTGCGCAGCGCGGGCATCACCTACTCGACCCCTGACGGGGCGATCAAGTTCGCCAAAGCGGTGTGCGTGTCGATGGGCAACGGCGAATTCGGCCCGCAAATGCTGGACGAGCTCAAGAGTGAAAACCCCGGGCTCACCAATGATCACGCCACGTCCTTCCTGGCGATCGCGGCGAAATACTATTGCCCGCAGCAACTCTACGCAAAACGCTGACCTAGCGACGGCGGGTTCGACCGCGGCGGAGCACCTCTCCAATCACATGAAACATAGATATGTTCCGCCTGTGAATCCCATGAATTCCATTTGAGCCGGAGCTTGTTTGCCGGCTGGTGGCGTATGCGCTCCTACCCTGGCGCCAGAGGAGGACGGGAGGCAACGGGTGGACTTTGGGGCGCTGCCACCAGAGGTCAATTCGGGACGGATGTACGTGGGCGCCGGATCGGGGCCCTTGCTGGCCGCCGCCGCGGCATGGGATGCGCTGGGAGCCGAGCTGTATTCCTATGCGGCGGCATACAGTTCGACGATTTCGGGCATGACCATCGGGTCCTGGTTTGGACCGGCGGCGACGTCGATGAGTGCCGCCGTCGCCCCGTATGTGGCATGGGCAAACCAGTCCGCTGCCCAGGCGGAACAGGTCGCGATGCAGGCAAGGCTCGCTGCCATGGCCTACGAGACCGCGTTCGCGGCGACCGTGCCCCCACCGGCGATCGCCGCCAACCGCAGCCTGTTGATGACGCTGATCGCCACGAACATCCTCGGCCAGAACACCGCGGCCATCGCGGCCGCCGAAGCGGAGTACGCCGAGATGTGGGCCCAGGACGCCGCCGCGATGTATGCCTACGCCGCCGCGTCGGCTGCGGCCACCCAGTTGCCGCCCTTCGCTGAGCCGCCGCCGACGACTGATTCGTCCGCGGTGGCGAGGCAATCCGCAGCGCTGGCGCAGAACGCCGCGTCGGACGTCGCATCCCAGCTGCCGGCGCTGATCGACGCGCTGCCCACGATGCTGCAAGGCCTGGCGTCGACCCCTTCGGCGGCGGCGGCGACGCCGGCGGCATCGATCATCGAAACCATTTACCCCATCACCGCCGCCCTCAGGCCATTTTTCGCCGCCATCACCGGCGCCTACAGCCCCATCGGGGCGATCATCTTGCCCGGCGGCTGGTGGCTGCTGTCCCTGCAGGCCTTAGGGCTGGCCCAAAACGCGCCGGGTGTCGCCGAACTGCTCGGCGGCGGGAAGGCCATCGCCGGCGGGTTGTCGCCGCTGGCTCCGTTGCGGGGCGGCTACGTCTCCGCGGTGACACCAGAGATCGGGGGCGTAGCGGGGTCCATGGGCCGCGCGACCCTGGTCGGATCGCTGTCGGTCCCGCAAGGCTGGGCCGCAGCCGCGCCCGTGATGAAGACAGTCGCCTCGGTACTGCCGAGCGCGAGTACGGGGCCAATCCCGACGATCCCCACGACGCCGCAAGGGGTGATGTTCGGCGAGATGGCCGCGGCGAGCCTGGCCGGACGCGCTTTGGCGGGCGCCGGTGTGCGCACCGTCAGCAATGGCACCACCGGCCTCGCGGCGGCGGCTGATGGCGTTGCCACCACGGCCACAATCATTGTGGTACCGGCGGATTGAGCGGACCTTCGACATGACACCTCGGACG
The DNA here is from genome assembly GCF_001673415.1 of Mycobacterium sp. 1165196.3. Taxonomy (NCBI): domain Bacteria; kingdom Bacillati; phylum Actinomycetota; class Actinomycetes; order Mycobacteriales; family Mycobacteriaceae; genus Mycobacterium; species Mycobacterium sp. 1165196.3. Next base: position 13,843 of record NZ_LZLU01000107.1, read on the forward strand.
GCACCGAACCATCGCACCATGGAGAACGCGCCATGCCCGCTGTGACCAGGGCGCCGCGATGAATTTCGCTCTCCAGCCACCCGAGATCACCTCTGGCCAGATGTACCTGGGTCCGGGGGCGGGACCGATGCTGACGGCCGCCGCCGCGTGGGACGCGTTAGCGGCCGAATTGCAGTCGGCCGCATCGTCTTACAGTTCGGTCATCGAGGGGCTGACGAACGAGGCGTGGGCCGGCCCGTCGGCGGTCGCCATGGCCGCCGCCGCCGCGCCGTACGCGGCCTGGATGTCGACGATTGCGGCGCAGGCGAAGACGGCGGCCATCCATGCGACGGCGGCCGCGGCGGCCTACGAGAGCGCCTTCGCGGCGGTGGTGCCACCGACCGCGATCGCGACCAATCGCGCACGATTGGCAATGCTGTTGGCCACCAACGTTTTCGGGCAGAACACCACCGCGATCGCCGCAACCGAGACCGAATACGGCGAAATGTGGGCGCAGGACGCCACCGCGATGTTCGGCTACGCCAGCGCGTCTGCCGCCGCCACCCGGCTGACCCCGTTCACCGAGCCACCCCAGACCACCAACGCGACGGGAATCGCCGCCCAGTCGGCCGCGGTGGGCCAGGCCAGCGCTTTAGCAAGCGGTACCGGTGCGGCCGCGGACGCCGCGTCCCCACCGTCGGGCATCATCAGCCAGCTACTCGAGGCCCTCGGCAGCGCTTCCCGCGGCTACATGGAGTTCTGGGACCAGGTGCTCAACACCCTCACGGGTTCCCCGCTGGCCGGCACGACGTGGCAGAACACCTTCGGCATCCTCGCCGACATCGGCCGGTTCAGCACGGTCGCCAACGACAGCATGAGCCCGATCAACCTCGCCATGACCGAGTTCAAGATGTTCTACAAAGTCCCGGTCGAGGGCATCGAAATCCCGAAGTCCGCCTTGGGTGCAGGGCTCGGTCTGCGGTCGGCCGGCGCGGGCCTGACCGGCGCGGTATCAGCCGGCGTGGGCGAGGCGAACGTTGTGGGCAAATTGTCGGTGCCGCCGACCTGGGCCTCGGCGACCCCGGCGATCAGGCTGGCCAGCAGCCTTCCGGCCGCCGGCCTGGCCGCGGCCCCCACCGCCGCGATCCCAGGCAGCCTGCTCGGTCAGATGGCACTGGGCAGCCTGACCGGGGGCGCCCTCGGCGCTGTCGCGCCGCAAGTAGTGGGCGGCAGAGGCGTCCGGGCCGGCGGTGCCACGAAGAGCACCGCCCCCGTCAAACTCGACGACGTCATCGCGAAGCTGCAAAAGCAACCGGAAGCCGTGCAGCACTGGAATGTCGACAAGGCCGGCCTGGACGCTCTGCTCGACCAACTGTCGACAAAGCCCGGCATCCATGCGGTGCACGTGTCCAGTGGTGACAAGCCCACGGTGACCCCGCCCGACGCCCCGGTCAGGAGGGCGCGAACGGTATGAGACTCCTACTGGCGCTGCTCGGCGCCATCGGCACGATCAGCTTCGCGGCGCTCGCGCATGCCGAGCCCGAGGGGGACGATGGGGCGTTTCTGGCAAACCTCGACAGTTCGGGCATCACCTACAGCAGCCCCGGCCAGGTCATCGCGTCCGCCAAAGCCGTGTGCGGCTTGCTGGGCAGGGGTGAAACGGGTTTGCAGGTCGTCAGCGACATCAAGGACCAAAACCCCGGCATGACGATGGACGCCGCGGCCAAATTCGCGGCGCTCGCGTCGAGCGCCTACTGTCCGCACCACCTGACGCCCAAAACCGGTTAGCCCGGGCTCGCCGTTCGCGGGGGATACTCCCGACGTCGGCGATTCGGTCGGCTCCACTTGCCGTTAACCCGGATCTGGTTAGCTCCCTTCGCCGTCTTGCAACCGGGAAGGAGCGTGTCGTTGGAGACGTTGAGCGCCCTCGATTTCGCGCTCCGGCTCGGCGTCGGCGTCGGCTGCGGCGCCCTCATCGGCCTGGAACGGCAATGGCGGGCGCGTCGGGCCGGGCTGCGCACCAACGCGCTGGTCGCCGGAGGCGCCACCCTGTTCGTCCTGTACGCGGCCGCCACCTCCGACAGCAGCCCGACGCGCGTCGCGTCCTATGTGGTGTCCGGTATCGGATTCCTCGGCGGTGGGGTGATCCTGCGGGAGGGCGTCAACGTCCGTGGCCTGAACACGGCCGCCACATTGTGGTGCTCGGCGGCGATCGGCGTGCTGGCGGCTTCCGGGCACCTGGTGTTCGCGCTGATCGGCACCGCCACCGTCGTCGGCATTCATGTCCTGGGACGCCCGCTCGGCCGGCTGATCGATCGCGACAACAGCGCCGAGGAAGACGAAAGCCTGCTGCCGTATCTGGTCCAGGTGATCTGCCGTCCCAAGCACGAGAAGTACGCCCGCGCCCAGATCGTCCAGCACGCCGGCAGCAACGACATCACGCTTCGCGGGATCCACACCGGCAACCCGGACGGCGATGAGGTCGCGCTGACCGCCCACCTGCTGATGAACGGCGATGCCCCGGCGCGGCTGGAGCGGCTGGTGGCCGAACTGTCGCTGCTGCCCGGCGTCCGCGCGGTGCAGTGGTATGCCGGGGACGAAGCGCAGTCCGACGATCGTCGCTGATCGACGTGCCACCGCGGTGCGGCGCCCGACCGACCGTGGCGAGGTGAATACCGCGGCGCTCGTCGTAGTCTTACCTGTGTGAGCGCCCTCTCAGGCTTCCTATCCGCGCTGCCTCCGCAGATGCGGGATCCGGTGCTCTTCGCCGTCCCGTTCTTCCTGCTGCTGTTGACCCTCGAATGGACCGCCGCCCGAAAGCTGGAACATCTGACGGCCGAGGCGGCCGAGGGGGCCGACGCCGTCGTTGCCGCGCGGCCGGCCTCGGGAGCCCACCTGACCCGCGACTCGATGGCGAGCATCTCGATGGGGCTGGTGTCGGTGGCCACCACCGCCGGCTGGAAGACGCTGGCGCTGTTCGGCTACGCGGCGATCTACGCCTACGTGGCGCCCTGGCAGCTGCCCGCGACCCGTTGGTACACCTGGGTGATCGCGATCCTCGGTGTGGACCTGCTCTACTACGCCTATCACCGGATCGCGCACCGCGTGCGGTTGATCTGGGCGACGCACCAGGCCCATCACTCCAGCGAGTACTACAACTTCGCCACCGCGCTGCGCCAGAAGTGGAACAACAGCGGCGAAATCCTGATGTGGATCCCGTTGCCGCTGTTGGGGATTCCACCGTGGATGGTGTTCTTCAGTTTTTCGCTGAACTTGATCTACCAGTTCTGGATCCACACCGAGCGCATCGACAAGCTGCCGCGACCGTTCGAGTTCGTCTTCAACACGCCGTCGCACCACCGGGTGCACCACGGAATGGACAAGGTGTATCTCGACAAGAACTACGGCGGCATCTTCATCGTCTGGGACCGGCTCTTCGGCACCTTCCAGCCCGAGCTGTTCCGGCCGCATTACGGGCTCACCAAGCGGGTGGACACGTTCAACATCTGGACGTTGCAGACCCGCGAATACGTCGCGATTGCCCGCGACTGGCGCTCGGCGACGCGCCTGCGTGACCGGTTGGGGTACGTGTTCGGCCCGCCGGGCTGGCTGCCGCGGGCGGCCCGTCCGGCCGACGCCACCACCCCGCTCGTGACCTCGCTGTAACATTTGCGCGGGCCGGCGCGAAAAGCCGAGCGTGGAGGAGGGTTACGCCGTGACCCCCGCCTCCCGTCAGTATCGGCCCGATGGATCGGAGTTCATGGTGCATCGACTGGCAACGCGCGCATTCGCCGCGTCGACTACTGTCGCAGCGCTCGCCTCCTTGCTGCCGGCCGCGCAGGCCAAAGCCGACGTCATGGTGTACCCGGGCATGGAGATACGCCAGGACAACCGGGTGTGCACGCTCGGCTACGTCGACCCCGCTCTCAAGATCGCATTCACCGCGGGCCACTGCCGTAGCGGGGCCGGAGTGGTGACGGACCGGGGCGGCGCCGTCATCGGCCGGATGGCGGCCTTCCGGGACAACACGCCCAGCGGGACGACGGTGTCCACCAGCCAGACGATCAGCGACTACGAAGCGATCGTGCTGGACAACAGCGTGACGGCGAACAACATCCTGCCGGGCGGTCGGCCGCTCGTCTCCGACCCCGGGCTGGCGCTCGCGCCCGGACAGCCCGTCTGCCATTTCGGCGTGATCACCGGGGAAACCTGCGGGACGGTGGAAAGCGTGAACAACGGCTGGTTCACCATGTCGCACGGCGTGCAAAGCCACAACGGCGATTCGGGCGGACCGGTGTACCTGGCGCCCAACGGCGGCCCGGGACAGATCGTCGGGATCTTCAACAGCGTGTGGGGTGACTTGCCCGCCGCGGTGTCGTGGGGGGCCACGTCGCAGGAGGTCCGCGAGGATCTCGGCGTGCGCGACAACGCGCACTAGGTCATTGCGTGCGCGACAACGCGCACTAGGCCAAGCCGGCTGCGCCGATCGGGGTCAGCGCGAACACCGGAATCGAGGGAGCGGCGGCGCGGAACTGCTCGTCGGTGCTGTCCGGGGTTAATCCGGCGACGTACCCCTTGACCTGCCAATACCACCGGGCCAGATAGCGCCTCAGCAGCTCGGGCTTGGCCGCGTCATCGACCTCGCTGACCCGGAGGCTGCGCCGGTGCCAGCGGGGGCCCACCTCGACGACGGCGGCCGCCCGGACATTGCGGGCCCACTGGGTGTTGCCGCGCGGGGAGACCAGGTAGTCGACGCCGTCGACGGTCAGCAGGTTGATCACGACGGCGCGCGGCTTTCCGGTTTTGCGACCGCGCACCCGCAAGGCCCGGGTGCCGGCGATGCTGATCCCCGCTTCGGCCAGCCAGCGGATGACCCGGTTGGCGGCGCGCGCGGCCCGGTTCGGTTCTTCGTATCGCGTGGACATGTCGTGGCCTCTCAGCAATCCCGATCGAAACGAGAGCGATGCTCTCGGTTTCGACGATGCTGCCACGACCCGCCGCGGAAAGCAAGAGCGGTGTTCTCGGTCGTGACAGACTGGCGGCGTGGGCAAACGCCAGGAATCGCGCGAGCAGATCGAGGCGCGCATCATCGAACTCGGTCGCCGCCAGTTGGTCGACCGCGGCGCCGCCGGACTGTCGGTGCGTGCGATAGCCCGCGACCTGGGCATGGTGTCCTCGGCGGTGTACCGCTACGTGTCCAGCCGCGACGAACTGCTGACCCTGCTGCTCGTCGACGCCTATTCCGACCTGGCCGATGCCGTGGATCGCGCCCGTCAGTCGGTCGGCGACCTGTGGAGCGACGATGTCGTCGCCATCGCGCGAGCCACCCGGGAGTGGGCCGTCGCGCACCCGGCCTGCTGGGCCCTGCTGTACGGCAGTCCCGTGCCCGGATATCACGCGCCGCCCGAGCGCACGGTTGCGGTGGGTACCCGGGTGGTGGCGGCGCTGTTCGACGCGGTCGCGGCGGGAATCGCCACAGGTGACATCCGGCTGACCAATGATGTTGCCCCGCAACCGATGTCGTCGGACTTCGAACGGATCCGTCAGGAATTCGGGTTCCCCGGTGACGACCAGGTGCTGGCCAAGTGCTTTTTGCTGTGGGCGGGTGTGCTCGGCGCCATCAGCCTCGAGGTGTTCGGGCAATACGGCGCCGACACCCTGACCGACCCGCAGGGCGTCTTCGAGGCCCAGCTGCGGCTGCTGGTGGACGTACTGAGCCGGCACTGACGGGCGCGGCGGCCGCCGGCAAACCATAATTAGAACGTGTTCACCCGGTGAGCAGGCGGCCGGAGCAGCCGCCCACGGCAAAGTCATTCGGGCCCTTTCTGGCGGCCCGGCGGCTGGACTATTGTGCGAGACGATGACGCTTCCCCTCGAATCACCGACGCAGATTGCCTGGGTCACCGGCGACCTGGATGCCACCGAAACGGCCCTCACCGGCCTGTTAGGGGTGCGCAAGTGGGTGCGCATACCCGAGGTGCACTTTGCTCCGGAAGCGTGCAGCTACCGCGGCGAGGCCGCCGACTTCTTTGCCAGCATCTCGCTGAGCTACCTCGGCGACATGCAGTTGGAACTGATCCAGCCGGTCCGCGGCCAGAACATCTATAGTGACTTCCTGTCCGAGTGCGGGCCGGGTTTGCACCACGTCTGCATGGAGGTCGAAAGCCCCGAGCAACTGGAAGTGGCGGTGAGCGAGGCCGGCGAGCGGGGCGCCGCGGTTGTGCAGCGAGGCGTGATGCCCGGCGGCATCCACTTCGTCTACCTGTCCGCGCCGCAGGCGGGTGTGCCGTATGTGGAGGTTGCGTACGTTTCGCCCGAAATGCGGGCCTTTTACGACTACATCAAACAGGAGCAGCGGTGAGCCGCGCCGGCGACGGTGCGCGACGCAGCGATGAGGAGGAGTGGCGCCCATGAGCACGGAGATACCGGCGACAGTCAGCGCGAACGACGTGACCGCGTGGTCGGATGACGTCGACGTCCTGGTGATCGGGTTCGGCATTGCCGGCGGTTGCGCCGCGGTCAGTGCGGCCGCCGCCGGCGCGCGGGTGCTGGTGCTCGAACGCGCGGCCGCGGCGGGCGGCACCACTTCGCTCGCCGGGGGCCACTTTTACCTCGGTGGCGGGACCGCGGTGCAGCAGGCGACCGGTCAAGACGATTCCGTCGAAGAGATGTACAAGTATCTGGTCGAGGTGTCGCGGGAACCCGAACTCGACAAGATCCGCGCCTACTGCGAGGGCAGCGTCGAGCATTTCAACTGGCTGGAAGACCTGGGTTTTCAGTTCGAGCGCAGCTATTACCCGGGCAAGGTCGTCGTGCCGCCGGGCACCGAGGGGCTGAGCTACACCGGCAACGAGAAGGTCTGGCCCTTCTGCGAGCGGGCCAAACCGGCACCGCGCGGGCACTCGGTGCCGGTGCCCGGCGAATTGGGCGGCGCGAGCATGGTTGTCGACCTGCTGCTCAAGCGGGCCGACGCCCTGGGCGTGCAGATCCGCTACGAGACGTCGGTGACCAACCTGGTCACCGACGGCGACGGCGCGGTCGTCGGCGTGGCCTGGAAACACTTCACCGAAACCGGCGCCATCAAAGCCAAGTCCGTGATCATCGCGGCCGGCGGATTCGCGATGAACCCGGAGATGGTCGCCGAGCACACGCCCGCATTGGGTCAGGAGCGACGCACCAAACACCACGGCGTCGTGGCGCCCTACATCCTGGGCAATCCCAACGACGACGGACTCGGCATCCGGATGGGCGTCTCGGCCGGCGGCGCCACCAAGAACATGGACGAGTTGTTCATCACCGCGGCGGCCTACCCGCCCGAGGTGTTGCTGACCGGCGTGATCGTCAACAAAGACGGCCAGCGTTTCGTCGCCGAGGACTCTTACCACTCGCGGACGTCGGCCTTCGTGTTGGAGCAGCCGGACCAGACGGCGTACCTGATCGTGGACGAGGCGCACACCGAGATGCCCGCCATGCCGCTGATCCGCTTCCTCGACGGGTACGAGACGATCGCGGAAATGGAAGCCGCGCTTGGCATTCCGGCCGGCAATCTTGCGGCCACGCTGGACCGCTACAACAAGAATGCCGCCGCGGGCGAGGATCCCGATTTCCACAAGCAGCCGGAATTCCTTGCGCCGCAAGACAATGGTCCGTGGGCGGTGTTCGATCTGTCGCTCGGGCGGGCGATGTACTCGGGATTCACCATCGGCGGCCTCGCGGTGACCGTCGACGGCGAGGTGCAGCGGGAAGACGGCTCCGTCGTGCCCGGCTTGTATGCCGCCGGGGCGTGCGCGTCCAACCTCGCCCAGGACGGCAAGGGCTACGCGAGCGGAACGCAGCTGGGCGAAGGGTCGTTCTTCGGCCGCCGCGCCGGAGCGCACGCGGCGCAACGCGCCGGGGGAGCGTAGGCGCGCCACGACCCAGCGCCGGAGCGCACGCGGCGCAACGCGCCGGGGGAGCGTAGGCGTCAGACCGGCGCGGGTTCCTTCTCGACGGGTCCCAATTGCCACGGGCCGCCGCCGAGCAGGTGCAGCTGCTGGGAGTGGTGTTGTTCGACGGTGGGCCGGTGGCTCACGCTGACCATGACGCACTCGGGCAGCTCGGTCCGCACCAACTGATACAGCGCGAATTCCAGGCCCTCGTCCAGAGCGGAGGTGGCCTCGTCGAGGAAGACCGCCTTCGGCTGGGTCAGCAGGATGCGCGCGAAGGCGACCCGCTGCTGTTCGCCAGGCGAGAGCACCTTGGCCCAGTCGTTCTCTTCGTCGAGCCGGTTGATCAGCGGCGCCAGGGCCACCTTGGTGAGCACGTCGCGTAGCTGTTCGTCGGGCACATTGTCGGGCGAGTTCGGGTAGCACACCACGGTGCGCAAACTGCCCAGCGGCACATACGGCAGCTGGGACAGGAACATCGTCGCGTTGTCGCCGTCCGGGCGGCACAGGGTCCCCGAGGCGTACGGCCACAGTTCGGCGAGGCTGCGCAGCAGCGTGGTCTTGCCGGCCCCGGACCGGCCGGTGATCACCAGGCTGTCGCCCGAATCGAGCTGGATGTCCAGCGAGTCGACCAGCTGGTCGCCCTCCGGCGTGCGCACCTCGATGCCGCGCAGCTCCACTGCGGAATCCTCGCTGGGCTTGACCAAAATGGTGGGCAGCGCGCGGCCCTTGCTGTTGGCGTCGACGAGGCCGTGCAACCGGATGATCGCCGCCCGGAAGGCCGCGAACGCGTCATAGTTGTTGCGGAAGAACGACAGTGAGTCGTTGATGTTGCCGAAAGCCTGCGCGGTCTGGGTGACATCGCCGAAGGCGATCTCCCCGGCGAACAGGCGCGGCGCCTGAATTGCCAACGGCAGCGGAATGATGGTCTGCGTCGCCGACCAGTTCCATCCGTTGAAGATGATGGTCCGGCGGACAAACCTGCGGTAGTTGTCGATGACCGGCGTGAAGCGCCCCCACAGCTGCGCCCGCTCGACGCGCTCGCCGCGGTAGAAGCCCACCGCCTCCGCGGCGTCGCGCAACCGCACCAGGGCGTAACGGAACGCGGCGTTGAGTTTCTCGTTGTTGAAGCTCAGCCAAATCAGCGGGCGTCCAAGCCAAATCGCGACCACCGTCGCGATCAAGACATAGATCAGAACGGTCCAGAACATCGCACGCGGCACGGTCACACCGAAAAGATCGAAGTCTCCGGACAAATTCCACAGGATCGCGGCGAACGAGATCACCGATGCCACCGCGTTGACGGCACCGAACAGCAGGGTGTTGGTCGTCCCGTTGGACGGGATGTTGGGGGTGCCGCCCGCCCCGGCGGTGAAGATGTCGACATCCTGTTGGATGCGCTGGTCGGGGTTGTCGATAGTGTTGTCGATGAACAGATCCCGGTAATAGGCCCGGCCCGCGAGCCAGTCGTCGGTGAGATGCCCCGTCAACCACATGCGCCAGGCGATGATGAACCGCTGCGTCAGGTAGATGTCGAGGATCACCCGGGCGATGAAGATGGCCGCCAGCAGGATGAAAATCCCGAGCGAGACCCAAAAGTTGTGGATCCCGGACTGTTTGACCTCATTGTTCCCCGTGGCGAGCCCTTTCAGTGCCACCTGCAACGCGGTGTACATGTCGTTGCTCTGATAGCTGAACAGCACGTTGAGTCGGACCGAGAAGAGCACCAGCAGCAGCAGCACACCGAGCCCCAGCCAGGCCCTGACGCTGGTCGGCCCGACGAAGTAACCGCGCGTGATCCGCCAGAATTGGCGGCCCCACGGGGTCAGATACCTGGCGGCGACCAGCGCGGCCAGCAGGCTGACGGCACCGATCACCCATGCGATGGCGAGCCACCGCAGGGAATCCTGAAATGCCGACGACCAATCGATGGACGGTTTGAACAGCTTCGAGTCCAATTTCGGCGTCTCCTTCTGCGGTCGGCACTTCCCCGCAAATTACCCGAGCGGTTCTCGAATAGGCTGCGCAGATGAGCATCGACGCTCCATCCAGCCAGACCGTACATGCCGGCCGACTCATCGCGCGCCGCCTCAAAGCCAGCGGTGTCGACACCGTCTTCACGCTGTCCGGCGGCCACCTGTTCTCCATCTACGACGGGTGCCGCGAAGAAGGAATCCGCCTGATCGACACCCGCCACGAGCAGACCGCGACCTTCGCCGCCGAGGGCTGGTCGAAGGTGACGCGGTCGCCCGGCGTGGCCGCGCTGACCGCGGGGCCGGGCATCACCAACGGGATGAGCGCGATGGCCGCCGCGCAGCAGAACCAGTCGCCGCTGGTGGTGCTGGGTGGCCGGGCGCCGGCGCAGCGCTGGGGCATGGGGTCGCTGCAGGAGATCGACCACGTACCGTTCGTGGCGCCGCTGGCCCGCTTCGCCGCCACCGCGCAGTCTGCGGGCGACGCCGGCCGGCTCGTCGACGACGCGCTGCGCGCCGCGGTTACAGCGCCCTCGGGCGTCGGCTTCGTCGACTTCCCGATGGACCACGTGTTCTCCGTGTCCGACGATGATGGCCGGCCCGGCGCGCTCGTCGACCTGCCACCCGGGCCCGCGCCCGACGGTGCGGCCCTGAGTCGGGCCGCGGCCCTGCTCTCCGCGGCGCAGCGGCCGGTGATCATGGCGGGCACCAATGTGTGGTGGGGGCACGGCGAGGCGGCCCTGCTGCGCCTGGCCGAGGAACTGCACATCCCGGTGCTGATGAACGGCATGGCCCGCGGCGCGGTTCCCGCCGACCATGCGTTGGCGTTCTCCAGGGTCCGCGGAAAAGCCTTGGGGGAGGCCGACGTTGCGCTGATCGTCGGGGTGCCGATGGATTTCCGGCTCGGCTTCGGCGCGGTCTTCGGGCCAGACACCGAGCTCATCGTGGTCGACCGGGTCGAACCCGACCGCCGCCATCCCCGGCCGGTGGCGGCCGAGCTGTACGGCGACCTGTTGACGATCCTCGCCGCGCTGGCCCCGGCCACCGGGAGCGACCACCGCGGCTGGATCGACGAACTGCGAATCGCCGAGACCGCGGCGCGCGACAAGGAGAAGGCCGAACTCGCCGACGACCGCATACCGCTGCATCCGATGCGGGTCTACGCCGAGCTCGCGCCGATGCTGGACCGCGACGCCGTGGTCGTCATCGACGCCGGCGATTTCGGGTCCTACGCCGGGCGGGTGATCGACAGCTACCAGCCGGGCTGCTGGCTGGACAGCGGACCGTTCGGCTGTCTGGGGTCGGGCCCCGGCTACGCGCTGGCCGCCAAGCTGGCCCACCCGGACCGCCAGGTGGTGCTGCTGCAGGGCGACGGCGCGTTCGGGTTCAGCGGCATGGAATGGGACACCCTGGTTCGGCACCACGTGCCGGTCGTCTCCGTGATCGGCAACAACGGAATCTGGGCGCTGGAGAAGCACCCCATGGAAGCGCTGTACGGCTACTCGGTGGTCGCCGAACTGCGTCCCGGCACGCGCTACGACGAGGTGGCCCGCGCCCTGGGCGGGCACGGCGAACTGGTCGCCGCGCCCGGCGAGCTGCGGCCCGCGCTGGAACGGGCCTTCGCCAGCGGCCTGCCGGCCGTCGTCAATGTGCTCACCGACCCCGACGTCGCATATCCACGCCGGTCCAACCTCGCGTGATGAATTCGCGCGGTGGGTCACCGCGTACCGTTGACCTGTGCCTAAGACGACCCGCGCTCAACCCGGCCGGCTGAGCAGCCGCTTTTGGAAGCTGCTCGGCGCCAGCACCGAAAAGGACCGCAGCCGCTCGCTCACCCAGGTCAAGGACTCGTCGGAGTACGACGGCGAGGCGGCCGGGCTCAGCGACGAGCAGCTGCGCAAGGCGGCCGGGCTGCTCAACCTCGACGACCTCGCCGATTCCGAGGACATCCCGCAGTTCCTGGCCATCGCCCGAGAGGCGGCCGAACGATCGACGACCCTGCGCCCATTCGATGTGCAGCTGCTCGGGGCGCTGCGGATGCTGGCCGGCGACGTCATCGAGATGGCCACCGGTGAGGGCAAGACCCTGGCCGGGGCGATCGCGGCCGCGGGCTACGCGCTGGCCGGTCGGCACGTGCACGTGGTGACGATCAACGACTACCTGGCCCGCCGGGACGCGGAATGGATGGGCCCGGTCATCGAGGCCATGGGCCTGACCGTCGGCTGGATCACCGCCGAGTCCACCAGCGAGGAACGCCGGGCCGCCTACGGCTGCGACGTCACCTACGCCTCGGTCAACGAGATCGGCTTCGACGTGCTGCGCGATCAGCTGGTGACCGACGTCGCCGACCTGGTCTCACCCAACCCCGACGTGGCCCTGATCGATGAGGCCGACTCGGTGCTGGTCGACGAGGCGCTGGTGCCGCTGGTGCTGGCCGGGACCACCCACCGGGAGACGCCGCGGCTGGAGATCATCAAGCTGGCCGGCCAGCTCGAGGCCGGCACCGACTACGACACCGACGCCGACAGCCGCAACGTCCACCTGACCGAGGTCGGCGCCCGCAAGGTGGAAAAGGCGCTCGGCGGCATCGATCTGTACTCCGAGGAGCACGTCGTCACCACCCTGACCGAGATCAACGTCGCGCTGCACGCCCACGTGCTGTTGCAGCGCGACGTGCACTACATCGTCCGCGACGACGCGGTGCACCTGATCAACGCCGCGCGGGGGCGCATCGCGCAACTGCAACGCTGGCCCGACGGCCTGCAGGCCGCGGTGGAGGCCAAGGAGGGCATCGAGACCACCGAAACCGGCGAGGTGCTCGACACCATCACGGTGCAGGCGCTGATCAACCGTTACGCGACGGTGTGCGGCATGACCGGCACCGCGCTGGCCGCCGGTGAGCAGCTGCGCCAGTTCTACAAGCTCGGTGTGTCACCAATTCCGCCCAACGAGCCCAACATTCGCGAAGACGAATCCGACCGCGTGTACATCACCGCCGCCGCCAAGAACGACGCGATCGTCGCCCACATCGCCGAGGTGAACGAGACCGGGCAGCCCGTGCTGGTGGGCACCCGCGACGTCGCCGAATCCGAGGACCTGCACGAGCGGCTGCTGCGCCGCGGGGTGCCCGCGGTGGTGCTGAACGCGAAAAACGACGCCGAGGAAGCTCAGGTGATCGCCGAGGCCGGCAAGTTCGGCGTCGTCACCGTCTCCACCCAGATGGCCGGGCGCGGCACCGACATCCGCCTCGGCGGCTCCGACGAAGCCGACCACGACCGGGTCGCCGAGCTCGGCGGGCTGCACGTCGTCGGAACCGGGCGACACCACACCCAGCGGCTGGACAACCAGCTGCGCGGGCGCGCCGGGCGGCAGGGCGACCCGGGGTCGTCGGTCTTCTTCTCGAGTTGGGAAGACGACGTGGTGGCGGCCAACCTCGACCACAACAAGCTGCCGATGGACACCGACGAGGACGGCCGGATCGTCAGCCCGAAGGCGGCGGGCCTGCTCGACCACGCCCAGCGCGTGGCCGAGGGCCGCATGCTGGACGTGCACGCGAACACCTGGCGCTACAACCAGTTGATCGCCCAGCAGCGCGCCATCATCGTAGACCGGCGAAACACGTTGCTGCGCAACCCAACCGCGCGCGAGGAGCTGGCCGAGCTGGCCCCCAAGCGCTACAAGGAGCTGGCCGAGACCGAGGGGATCACCGAGGAGCGCCTGGAGACGATCTGCCGGCAGATCATGCTGTATCACCTCGACCGCGGCTGGGCCGACCACCTGGCGTATCTGGCCGACATCCGCGAAAGCATCCATCTGCGGGCGCTGGGCCGGCAGAACCCGCTGGACGAGTTTCACCGATTGGCGGTCGACGCCTTCGCGTCACTGGCCGCCGACGCCATCGAGGCGGCCCAGCAGACGTTCGAAACCGCCAACGTCCTCGACGAGGAGCCCGGGCTGGACCTGTCCAAGCTGGCGCGGCCGACGTCGACGTGGACCTACATGGTCAACGACAACCCGCTGTCGGATGACACGCTGTCCACTCTGAGCCTGCCCGGGGTGTTCCGCTGAGCTCGTGGCGATCGCAAGCGCGGCGCAGCCGGGCGTTCGGCGCCCAGTCGCGTTAAGGTCACGGCTCATGGAGCCGGTGCTTCCGCCCAACCGGGTGCTGACGGTGCCCAACGCGCTGAGCGCTGTCCGTCTGGCGCTGATCCCGGTGTTCGTCTATGCCCTGCTGGTCGCCCACGCCAACGGGTGGGCCGTCGGGATTCTGATGTTCAGCGGCGCCTCGGACTGGGCGGACGGCAAGATCGCCCGGCTGCTGGATCAGTCCTCCCGGCTCGGGGTCCTGCTCGACCCGGCGGTCGACCGCCTCTACATGGTGGCCGTGCCCATCGTGCTGGCGTTCAGCGGGATCGTGCCCTGGTGGTTCGTCATCGTGCTGCTCGCGCGCGACGGCCTGTTGGCCGCGACGCTGCCGCTGCTGTGGAGTCGAGGCCTGACGGCGCTGCCGGTGACCTACATCGGCAAGGCCGCGACGTTCGCCCTGATGTCCGGCTTCCCGCTGGTGCTGCTGGGCACCTGGGATGCGCTGTGGAGCCACGTGATCGGGGCCTGCGGATGGGCCTTTTTGATCTGGGGCATGTATGCCTACCTGTGGGCGTTCGTGCAGTATGCGGTGCAGATGACTCTCGTGCTGCGACGCATGCCCAAGGTCGATCGCGGTTCTCGCCCGTCGGCCGCGGCGAAGGTGGCTGACCATGGCTGATAGGGATCCCCTGCTCGGCGGCTATGACCCCAATGCCGGGCACAGCGCGCATGTGGCGTCGCGACCGAAACAGATCCCGGTGCCCTCGCTGCTGCGCGCCCTGCTCTCTGAGCACCTCGATCCCGGTTACGCCGCGGCGGCGGCCAAGCGCGGTGCCGCCGACGCACCATCCGGTGGGCGCCGGCGGGTGGTCGGCTGGCTCTGGCAGGCGCTGGCGGCGCTGCTGATCGCGACGGTGTTCGCCGCCGCGGTCGCGCAGGCCCGCTCGGTGGCTCCGGGGGTGCGCACCGCCCAGCAGCTGCTGTTGGGCAATGTGCGGTCGGCCGAAGGCGCTGCGGCCAAGCTGAACCAGCGCCGCGGCGAGCTGACGACGCGCGTCGACGACGTTCAGCGCCACGCCCTGGCCGACGACGCCGAGGGGCAGCGGCTGCTGAAACGCCTGGACGCGCTGAGCCTGGCCGCGGCCAGCACGGCGATCATCGGGCCCGGCCTGAAGGTGACCGTCACCGATCCCGGCGCCAGCCCGAACCTTTCCGACGTGTCCAAGCAGCGGGTCAGCGGCAGCCGGCAGATCATCCTGGACCGCGATCTGCAATTGCTGGTCAACTCGTTGTGGGCCAGCGGCGCCGAGGCGATCTCCGTCGGCGGAGTGCGGATCGGGCCGAACGTGACCATCCGGCAGGCCGGCGGCGCGATCCTGGTCGACAACAACCCGACCAGCAGCCCGTACACGGTCCTGGCCATCGGTGCGCCGCGGGCGATGCGCGACGTCTTCGACAGCAGCCCCGGCCTGCAGCGACTGCGGCTGTTGCAGATTTCCTACGGTGTCGTGGTTACGGTGGACGCCGCCGACGGTCTGTCGCTGCCAGCCGGATCGATCCGGGATGTCAAGTTCGCCAAGCAGATTGGGCCACGGTGAGAGAAGTCCTGAACAGACGCATTCCCCTGTGCGAGACGCGGACGGGAAACCACGCATGATCGGTATCGCAGCGCTGGCGATCGGCATCGTGCTCGGCCTCGTCTTTCACCCCGCGGTGCCAGAAGTCGTCCAGCCCTATCTGCCGATCGCGGTGGTCGCGGCGCTGGACGCCGTGTTCGGCGGGTTGCGCGCATACCTGGAACGGATCTTCGACCCGAAGGTCTTCGTGATTTCGTTCGTGTTCAACGTGTTCGTGGCCGCCCTGATCGTCTATGTCGGTGACCAATTGGGGGTGGGCACCCAGCTGTCCACGGCCATCATCGTCGTGCTGGGTATCCGCATCTTCGGCAATGCGGCCGCGCTGCGCCGCAGGCTGTTCGGGGCGTGACGCACTTGAGGTTGAGGTTGACGTGAGCCAGGATCCGCAAGATCGCGCCGGC
The DNA here is from genome assembly GCF_001673415.1 of Mycobacterium sp. 1165196.3. NCBI lineage: Bacteria > Bacillati > Actinomycetota > Actinomycetes > Mycobacteriales > Mycobacteriaceae > Mycobacterium > Mycobacterium sp. 1165196.3. The sequence goes on from NZ_LZLU01000107.1 coordinate 29,844, forward strand.
GGCCAGCGGGCCGCCGGCCACGGTGGTGACGGTGCGACCCCGGAACAGGGTTCGCCGCGCGGCCGCCACGAACTGGCCGCGAAAAGCCCCCGTCCGGAAATCGGTGCGGTGCACCGCACCGGGTTGTCGGGGATGGTGCGCGGCGGCCGCTCCCGGATGGCGTTCGGGACGCTGGCCGCGATGCTGTGCCTGCTGCTGGGCCTCGCGATCGTCACTCAGGCCCGCCAGACCGAGTCGGGTGACGCGCTGGAGACGGCGCGGCCGGCGGACCTGTTGGTGCTGCTGGATTCGTTGCGGCAACGCGAAGGCACGCTCAACACCGAGGTGAACGAGCTACAGAACACGCTGAATTCGTTGCAGGCGTCGGGAAACAACGACCAGGCCGCCATCCAGTCCGCACAGTCCAGGCTGGCGGCGCTGTCCATTCTGGTGGGGGCGGTCGGTGCCACCGGGCCCGGCGTCACCGTCACGATCGAGGACCCCGGGCCCGGGGTTTCGCCGGAGGCGATGCTCGACGTGATCAACGAGTTGCGCGCCGCCGGCGCCGAGGCGATCGAGGTCAACGACGCACACCAGTCGGTGCGAGTGGGTGTCGACACCTGGGTGGTGGGGACGCCCGGGTCGCTGACCATCGACTCGAAAACGCTGGCACCGCCGTATTCGATTCTGGCGATTGGCGATCCGCCCACCCTGGCCGCGGCCATGAACATTCCCGGCGGCGCCCAGGACACCGTCAAGCGCGTCGGGGGGCGAATGTCGGTCCAGCAGGCCGACCGGGTGGACGTGACCACCTTGCGGCAACCAAAACCGCACCAATACGCTCAGCCGGTCAAGTGAGCATCACCCGAACAGAACAGGATCACTCGTGAGCGATATCCCGCCCGATCTGCGCTACACCGCCGAACACGAATGGGTTCGTCGAAGTGGGGATGACACCGTGCGAGTGGGCATCACCGATTTTGCGCAATCGGCGTTGGGTGATGTGGTTTTCGTTCAGCTGCCCGACGTGGGCACCGAGTTGACCGCGGGCGAATCCTTCGGTGAGGTCGAATCCACGAAATCGGTGTCGGACTTGTATGCGCCCGTCTCGGGCAAAGTCTCGGCGGTCAACGCCGATCTGGACGGCAGTCCGCAATTGGTGAACTCCGACCCGTACGGCGCCGGGTGGTTGCTGGACGTCCAGGTATCCGAGGTCGGCGAATTGGAGTCGACAATTTCTTCGCTGCTCGACGCTGAGGCCTACCGCGGAACGCTTACCGAATGACGATTGCTAATGTCCCTGCAGCCCCGCACCGCCGGCGAGCGGCGGGGCCAGGGTACGGGGGAATCGGAGTTTCGGTTCGTCAGGTGGTGGGCGCATTGCAGGCCGGTGCGCGGTACCGTCGACACATCGACCTTTGAAGACCTTCGAAGATCGCTGAAAGACACGTGACAGACACTTTGACAGTACGAAACGGCAGTAATCGGCATACCGGGCAGAGAAACCTGGTGCACAAGCCGGCCGAGCGGCCCGGACAGACAACGCCACAGCAGCCAGTGAGGAGCAGCGCGTGACGGACATGGACAACGACCAGAATTCGGACGAAGTCACGGTAGAGACGACTTCGGTCTTCCGTGCGGACTTCCTCAACGAATTGGACGCGCCCGCGCAGGCGGGAACCGAGAGCGCGGTATCCGGGGTCGAAGGGCTCCCGGCGGGCTCGGCGTTGCTGGTCGTCAAGCGGGGACCGAATGCCGGTTCGCGATTCCTGCTGGATCAGGCCACCACGTCCGCCGGGCGGCATCCCGACAGCGACATTTTTCTCGACGACGTGACCGTCAGCCGCCGGCATGCCGAATTCAGGTTGGAAAACAACGAATTCAGCGTGGTCGACGTTGGTAGTCTCAACGGCACTTACGTCAACCGTGAGCCCGTGGACTCGGCGGTGCTTGCCAACGGCGACGAAGTGCAGATCGGCAAGTTCCGCTTGGTGTTTCTCACCGGACCCAAGCAGGGTGAGGACGGAGGATCTTCAGGCTAGTGAGCGCACCCGATAGCTCGGCACTGGCCGGGATGTCGATCGGGGCGGTCTTGGAATTGCTGAGGCCGGACTTCCCCGATGTCACCATCTCCAAAATCCGCTTCCTGGAGGCCGAGGGGCTGGTGACGCCGCAGCGGGCCGCGTCGGGGTATCGAAGGTTCACCGCATATGACTGCGCGCGGTTGCGGTTCATCCTTACTGCGCAGCGTGATCACTATCTGCCGCTGAAGGTCATCAGGGCGCAACTGGACGCCCAGCCCGACGGCGAGCTGCCGCCCGTCAAATCGTCATATTCGGTCCCGCGACTGGTGTCGGTGGCGGGCACCGGGGACGGCGCCGGCTCGGATCCGCGCTCGGACACTTCGGCGGTGGCCCCCACCCACGTCCGGCTGAGCCGCGAAGAGCTGCTGGCGCGCGCGGGCGTGGACGACGAGCTGCTGACCTCGCTTCTCAAAGCGGGAGTCATCACCACCGGGCCCGCCGGATTTTTCGACGAGCACGCCGTGGTCATCCTGCAATGCGCCCGGGCGCTGTCGGACTACGGTGTCGAACCACGGCACTTGCGGGCTTTCCGCTCGGCCGCCGATCGGCAGTCGGACCTGATCGCCCAAATCGCCGGGCCGGTAGTCAAAGCCGGCAAAGCCGGCGCCCGCGACCGCGCCGACGATTTGGCGCGCGAGGTCGCCGCACTCGCCATCACGTTGCACACGTCGTTGATCAAATCCGCCGTTCGCGACGTTCTGGATCGGTGAGGACTAGACTTCGTTCGACAGCTTGGTTTTCGGCAGTAGGGCGGATTTTTGACCTCGCCGTCCTGGCGAGTAACCAATCCAACCGGCGCCACAATGCGGAGGGCAGACACAAATGGGTGAAGTTCGTGTTGTCGGCATTCGCGTAGAGCAGCCGCAGAACCAGCCGGTGTTGTTACTGCGCGAAACCAACGGTGACCGTTACCTTCCGATCTGGATCGGTCAGTCGGAGGCCGCCGCCATCGCCCTCGAACAGCAAGGCGTCGAGCCCCCGCGCCCGTTGACGCACGATTTGATCAGGGATGTCATTGCCGCCCTTGGACATTCGTTGAAAGAGGTGCGGATCGTCGATCTGCAAGAGGGCACTTTCTACGCCGACCTGGTGTTCGACCGCAACATCACCGTGTCGGCCCGCCCCTCGGACTCGGTGGCGATCGCGCTGCGCGTCGGCGTGCCCATCTACGTCGAGGAAGGCGTGCTTGCCCAGGCCGGCCTGCTGATTCCGGACGAGAGCGACGAGGAAGGCGGCACCGCCGTCCGCGAGGACGAGGTGGAGAAGTTCAAGGAATTTCTCGACAGCGTGTCTCCGGACGACTTCAAAGCCACCTAAGCCTGTTACCAGCGCTTTGGGATCGGGGTGCCGGCTGGTTTAGCCTGGATGGCGACATCACGGATGCGTCTCAAACAGCACCGTGATCTCGACACGCTGGCGGATAGCTCGCCGACTTGGCCCCGCGGCGGCCATACTTTGATCGCGACTACAGGCGCGGTGGCTATCTACAGAGCGTAAGCTCTACTAGCACTCGGGCTTGAGCAAACGTGGCTGCGATGCAGCCTTCAGACGCAGCCAACGACGAGAGCGCGATCGCGGAGAGGAACCACCGTGAGCGAGCAGCCACGCCAAGAGCAGCTCAACCTAGCGGACAGCGCTAACCCGGCGCCCAGTGACCGCAGTGTCACCGTAGCCAGCGCACCCGTACAGCCCGGCCTGTTCCCGGACGACTCCGTGCCCGACGAGCTGGTCGGATACCGCGGTCCGAGCGCCTGCCAGATCGCCGGCATCACCTACCGCCAGCTGGACTACTGGGCCCGCACCTCACTGGTGGTCCCGTCGATCCGCAGCGCGGCGGGCTCGGGCAGCCAGCGCCTCTACTCGTTCAAGGACATCCTGGTCCTCAAGATCGTCAAGCGGTTGCTGGACACCGGGATCTCGTTGCACAACATCCGCGTCGCCGTCGATCACCTGCGCCAGCGCGGCGTCCAGGACCTGGCCAACATCACCCTGTTCTCCGACGGCACCACCGTTTACGAGTGCACCTCGGCCGAAGAGGTCGTCGACCTGCTGCAGGGCGGGCAGGGCGTTTTCGGCATCGCCGTGTCCGGCGCCATGCGCGAGCTGACCGGCGTCATCGCGGACTTCCCCGGCGAGCGGGCCGACGGCGGCGAATCGATCGCCGAGCCCGAGGACGAGCTGGCGTCCCGGCGCAAGCACCGCGACCGCAAGATCGGCTGACGGCGCACCGCGCCACGCGCGACGTGGCGCTTCGCGCGGCCGAGTAAGCTGGGCAGCGCATCGCTTTCGTGCGGGAGAGTTTCGTGGCTGCCAGTCACGGACGCCGAAGGAGCAACACCTCTCCGTCAACCTCTCAGGCACCCGGACCGCGCGACATCATGATGCCTCTGGAAAGCGGCGTGGACCTGTGGGTCCGCACCCGCCGATGGGGAAAGGCGCTCGGTAGCGGGCGCCGAATCTCTCAGGCGCCCGGCGATGGGTGAAGACAGAGGGAGAGGGCCGTTAGTCCTCTGCCCCGATCCGTCTTCGCCCGCCCACACAGGAGTTCCAGTGTCCGATCAATTCACCTTTGCAGCTCGGCACATCGGCCCGGACAGTCAGGCCGTCGCGGCCATGCTCGCCGTCATCGGTGTCGACTCGCTGGACGACCTGGCCGCCAAGGCGGTGCCGGCCGGCATCCTGGACCGGCGCGGCGACGGCGGCGTCGCACCCGGTCTGGACCAACTGCCGCCGGCGGCCACCGAGACCGAGGCGCTGGCCGAGCTGCGGTCGCTGGCCGAGGCCAACACGGTGGCCGTGTCCATGATCGGGCAGGGCTACTACGACACGCTCACCCCGCCGGTATTGCTGCGCAACATCCTGGAGAACCCGGCCTGGTACACCGCCTACACGCCGTACCAGCCGGAGATCAGCCAGGGCCGGCTCGAGGCGCTGCTGAATTTCCAGACGATGGTCGCCGACCTCACCGGCCTCGAGGTCGCCAACGCCTCGATGCTGGACGAGGGCACCGCGGCGGCGGAGGCCATGACGCTGATGCACCGGGCGGCTCGTGGCAAGGCCAACCGCCTGGTGATGGACGCCGACCTGTTCACCCAGACCGCGGCCATCGTGGCCACCCGGGCCAAGCCGCTGGGCATCGAGATCGTCACCGCCGACCTGCGTGACGGCCTGCCCGACGGGGACTTCTTCGGCGTCATCGCCCAGCTGCCGGGGGCCAGCGGCCGGGTCACCGACTGGTCGGCCCTGGTCGAGCAGGCCCACGAGCGCGGCGCATTGGTCGCCATCGGCGCCGACCTGCTCGCCATGACGCTGGTCACGCCGCCCGGTGAGATCGGCGCCGACGTCGCCTTCGGCAGCACCCAAAGATTCGGCGTGCCAATGGGATTCGGGGGACCACACGCCGGCTACCTGGCGGTGCACGCCAACCACGCGCGTCAGCTGCCGGGCCGGCTGGTCGGGGTGTCGCTGGACGCCGACGGTTCGCCCGCCTACCGGCTGGCGCTGCAGACGCGCGAACAGCACATCCGCCGCGACAAGGCGACCAGCAACATCTGTACCGCGCAGGTGCTGCTGGCGGTGATGGCCGCGATGTACGCCAGCTACCACGGCGCCGAGGGGCTGACGGCGATCGCGCGCCGCGTCCACGGCCACGCCGGGGCTATCGCCGCCGCGCTCGGCGATGCGCTGGTGCACGACAAGTACTTCGACACCGTGCTGGCCAGGGTGCCCGGGCGCGCCGCCGAGGTGATCGCCGCGGCCAAGGCCAAGGGCATCAACCTGTGGCGGGTCGACGACGACCACGTGTCGGTGGCCTGCGACGAGGCCACCACCGGCGAGCACGTCGCCGCCGTGCTCGACGCCTTCGGGGTGCGACCTACCGGGCAGGCGGGTGCCGACGCCGGCATCGTCACCCGCACGTCGGAGTTCCTCACCCACCCCGCCTTCACCCAGTACCGCACCGAGACCGCGATGATGCGCTACCTGCGCGCGCTGGCCGACAAGGATATCGCGTTGGACCGCAGCATGATTCCGCTCGGGTCGTGCACCATGAAGCTGAACGCCGCCGCGGAGATGGAGCCCATCACCTGGCCGGAATTCGCCCGCCAGCATCCCTTCGCGCCGGCGTCCGACACCCCCGGGCTGCGGCGCCTGATCGCCGAGCTGGAGACCTGGCTGGTGCAGATCACCGGCTACGACGCCGTCTCGCTGCAGCCCAACGCCGGGTCGCAGGGCGAGTACGCCGGCCTGCTGGCCATTCACGATTACCACGCCAGCCGCGGGGAACCGCACCGCGACATCTGCCTCATCCCGTCCAGCGCACACGGCACCAACGCGGCCTCGGCGGCCCTGGCCGGGATGCGGGTCGTGGTGGTGGCCTGCCACACCAACGGCGACGTGGATCTCGAGGACCTGCGCGCCAAGGTCGGCGAGCACCGCGACCGGCTGTCCGCGCTGATGATCACCTATCCGTCCACGCACGGCGTCTACGAGCACGACATCGCCGAGATCTGCGCCGCGGTGCACGACGCCGGCGGCCAGGTGTACGTCGACGGCGCCAACCTCAACGCGCTGGTCGGGTTGGCCCGGCCGGGCAAATTCGGCGGCGACGTCAGCCACCTGAACCTGCACAAGACGTTCTGCATCCCGCACGGCGGCGGGGGGCCCGGCGTGGGGCCGGTGGCGGTGCGCGCGCACCTGGCGCCGTTCCTGCCCGGGCATCCGTACGCCCCCGAACTACCCCAGGGCCACCCGGTGTCCGCGGCGCCCTACGGGTCGGCCTCGATCCTGCCGATCAGCTGGGCCTACATCAGGATGATGGGCGCCGAGGGGCTGCGCGCGGCCTCGCTGACCGCGATCACGTCGGCCAACTACATCGCCCGGCGACTCGACGAGTACTTCCCGGTGCTCTACACCGGCGAGAACGGCATGGTCGCCCACGAGTGCATCCTGGACCTGCGGGGCATCACCAAGTCCACCGGAGTCACCGTCGACGATGTGGCAAAGCGCCTGGCGGACTACGGGTTTCACGCACCGACCATGAGCTTCCCGGTGGCCGGCACGCTGATGGTGGAGCCCACCGAGAGCGAGAGCCTGACCGAGGTCGACGCCTTCTGTGACGCGATGATCGCCATCCGCACCGAGATCGACCGGGTGGGCGCGGGGGAGTGGCCTGTTGAAGACAACCCGCTGCGCGGTGCGCCCCACACGGCCGAGTGCCTGGTGGTCAGCGACTGGGACCACCCGTACACCCGGGAGCAGGCTGCCTACCCGCTGGGCAAGGAGTTCCGGCCGAAGGTCTGGCCGCCGGTGCGTCGCATCGACGGCGCCTACGGCGACCGCAATCTGGTCTGCTCGTGCCCGCCGGTGGAGGCGTTCGCCTGACGGTCCGGCCGGCCCTCAGCCGGGCGTCGTCGCCGGGGCCGGCACCACCAACGGCACCAGATACCGGCGGGCGAAATCGCGGGCCTGGCTCAGGTTGTAAATCGGGATGGCCGATTGCGGCGTCTTGATCAGCGAAATGATCAGCCGCCCGATCATCTCGCCGACGATCTCGGTGTCGAGATCGGCCGCCAGCTCGCCGCGCTCCTGCCAGCGGCGAAGCCACGTGGCGATGTAGCCGCGGGTCATGGCGATCAGGTTCTCATCGGTCAGGTAGGCGGTCAGCTCACCGGCGGCGGGTGATTCGCGGATGCTTCGGGTCAGCAGCTTGGGCGCCGAGGCTTCGTGAACGAAGGCGGCGAAGACTTCGGCGATCCCTTCCTGCGGTGTCGACGCCCGGCCGGCGACCTCGGAGACCAGCGTGCTGAGCCGTAGCGACTCGTCCATGATGGTCAGCCGCACCAGGTTTCGCTTGTGCCGGAACCGGCGGTAGACCGTGGCGACGCCGACACCGGCGGTGTCGGCGATGTCCTGCATGGTGGTGTTGGAGAATCCGCGCTCGGTAAAGCAGGTGCGCGCCGCGGTGACGATGGTGCGGGCGGTCGGATCGAGGGTGGCCAGGCCGTCGGGCACCAAGCCGAGCAGCATCGCGGGGTCTACCATCTGGCCTCCAGCCGATCGGGGTGTCACGACGATTGTGCGCTATCGGGCGCCGCCGGGCGCTTCGCGACCTAGTGTGCCGAATCAGGCCGGTCGGGCGCGGCGAAGGAATCCAGCAGCACCGAGCGATACCGGTCGCGCAGCCGCTCGTACTGGTAGCGGTTGTAGGCCAACGGCTCCAGGGCGAGCCGTCGCGGCAACCATCGCCAGCCCAGCTGCAACGCGGCAACGTAGACGGCGAACTCGAATTGCTCGCGCGCACCCCACCGCACGCCCAGCAGCTCGCGCATGGCCGGATGGGCGACCGCGGCGGAACACACGATCACCGGCCGCGACGCCAGCGTCGTCATCACCGGCCACACCAATCGCAGCAGTGGCCGAACTTGTTTGGCTACCAACAACTTCGGGATGGGCGGCGCGACGAAACTGCGATTCGCGAATTGCAGAAATTCGTTGTCCGCCAGGTCTTTCACGGCGACGGAGTCGTAGTACTCGAGCATGTCGTGCAGGGTCGCCGGCAGCTTCGCCTGCTTACTGGGCAATTCCAGGAACTGCAGTTCGCCCCGCAGCGTCTGGTAGACGACCTCCTTCTCGGCCGCGGTGAGCCGGCGACCGCACACCCGCAGATAGGCCTGATACAGCAGGTTGAGGCCGCTCACCGCCACCCAGATCCACACGTCGGGATTCAGTGCGCTGTAACGGGTGTCGCTGAACGAGTCCTTGCCGGCGCCCCGCACGTCTCGATGCAGTCGCTTCAGGTCGGCCCGCGACGTCCGCACGTCCGAACTGTCGCCGAAGGTCGCCAGGGCGGTGAATGCGAAACTGCGGATGCCACGGTCGGTGAAGTTGTCCGCGAACCGTCCGCTGCGGTCCACCGCCGCCGCGATTTCGCGGTGCGCCACCTGGTCGAGGGCGAGGCGGCCGAACGCCGCCGCCAAGGGCGAGCCCGCGAACCACCGTACGTCGTCCGCCAGTTCCCGGCGCGCCGCGTCCGGTTTCGACGCCGCGCCGGCCACGCTGCCATGGAAACTCGCCGTCGTCGTCATGCCCGGTCCTCCTTGAGCTGGTCGGTCACACCACCGTCGCGCCGATCCGGTGACGCAATCGCATGTCCCACACCACCGCGTGTACGCCGAGGCGCACCAGGAACCGCGGTGTGAACAGGTCGAGCAGCCCGAAGATGCGCTGCCAGCGGTCGAATCGGCGTTGCTGCGCGTCCGACCAGGCGAACCCGAGCTTGTCGCGCAGCTGCGGGGGCAGGTAGCCCAGGGTCATGAAGAGGTTCCATCGGCTGAACAGCGCCGGGATGGGTGCGGGCAGGAAATCGAGGCGCGCGATGCCGGTCAGATAGCTGCGCATCCGGTCGTCGAAGTCGAGCCGATCGAGTTGGTCCTGCCAATAGCGGGCGGCTGCGTCCAGGTCGGCGGGCCACATGTCCCGCGGCACCTGCAGCGTGGTGGCGAACACCGACGCGGCCCGGTGCACCGCCTCGGGGTCGCGCCGCGAGCGGCCGCCCCGCAGCTTGCGGGTGTCCTCGAAGACCGCGGCCATGCAGGAGGCCACCCAGAGCTGCAGCGCGGGGTCGAAGGCGTTGTAGCGCACCGGGCTTTGCGGCCCGGAGCGCACCTGGACGTGTGCGGCGTTGACCGCGTCCCGATAGATTTTGCGGTCGTTGGCATTGCCGGCGATGGCCACCGCGATGTAGGTGAAGGTGGTGCGGGCCCTTTTGAAGGGATGCTTGTACAGGTTGCCGCTGTCGACCTTGCTCTCCATCACCCCATAGGCCACACCCGGATTCGCCAGTTGCATCACGACGTTCGCCGCACCGTAGGCCGGGGACAGCCACGGCGACATCTCCTCGGCCAGAAACGCCGTGTCGAGGGAATCGGTGTCCGCCCGCCGGGCGCCCCGATCCGGCGGCACCGCCGCGTCCTCCGGGCCGGTGGGCAGGGGATGGGCCATGCTGTGCCTTCCTGAATTAATTGACAGCTCAGACGGATTCGAACACCGGCTCGCCGCGGTGCGCCGCGGGGTAGCGGACCCTGGCGGGCAGCGCGCGGTCCAATGCCCGCACCGCGACCACCGCGCGCTCAAACCGCTGTTTGCGTTCGGCAGTCCACTCGATGCGCAGCCGTTCCCGGAGGGTCACCGGCAACAGTCCGGCGGTGGTCAGCCTCAGCAGCGCGGCCAGCGGAGCCGCGGCCGAATTCCACACCAGTTGTGGCACACGCACGCCGGGCGGCACGGGCATCGGATAGCGGTCCAGTTCCAGGAGCAGTTCGGTCGCGGCGTTGCGTTCCAGACGGCGTTCGACGGTGTCGTGGTAGTAATCCCAGAACGCCGCCCGCGTCTGCGGGATCACCCGTTCGGGGATGCGCAGGATCCCCGCGACGTCTCGCCACTCGCGAAACAACGCGTCCTCGGTCGCGCCGTCGAGCGTCCCGCCGAACACCCGGCGCACGTCGGCGGCACCCGCATAGGTGGTGGCATGCGCCCACAGGTACGCGTCCGGATTCAGTGCGTGATAGCTGCGCCCGAGCGCGTCCATCCCGGAGATGTTGCGGTGCACGTCGCGAAGCCGCTGACCCTCGGCGACGGCGGCCTGCGGCCCGTGAAATCCGTGATAGCGCCGCACCGCGGCCAGTGTCCGCGAGATGCGCCCCCACCTGTCCCTGAGGAACTCCGAATGATCGATCACCCCGGCGCCGATCACCGGGTGCGCCACTTGCAGCAACAGCGTCGCTCGGCTGGCGAGCGGCATCCGCCAGTCGATGCCGCGCCGCCACGTCGCCGAACCGGGACCGATCGGGTGCAATGCCGGCGTCAGCGCCGGGCCGGCTGGTGCAGCGGACATCTTCGAATACGTCTCCCTCAGCCCACGCCTGATAGAAATCAAGGCGGATTCTATCGTGGAGTCTGGCACAGACCGCCGTCGTTGGACAGGGGCGGCGGCGGATTCATCCGGGATCGGCATCCGAACGCCGCACTGATCGCGCAACGACCGGGATCTTCGCTTCGCGTCCCGCGGCATCGGCTACGAGCTGGGTGGGCCCGGCCGGTCAGCGCTGTCAGCTCAGAAAGTTGTTGACCGCCGACGCGAGGTCGGGGGCCGCCGACGTCGCGAGGTTCTGGTAGCTGCCGCCACTGAGTTGGGCGACCGCTTCCCAGGTCGCGCGGTCCGGGTCGGCCCCGAAATCGATGACGTTCACCGCGATGGGCTTGGCCGGGTCGGCACTCTTGCGGATGAAGTCCTGTAGCCCCGCCCCGTCCAGCGTCTGGTCGGTGTGTGGCCCCGCGGTGATCAACAGGATCGAATTGTTCTGGCCCGCATGATAATTGGCCTGCATGTCCTGGTAGAGCATCCGCAGGGTGGTGAATGACACCGCGCCACCACCCGACGAGTACTGCTTGTCCAGCGCGGCGGCCAGCGCGGCCGAACGCGGCTGGCCGTTAACGGGGTCGGACAACGGGCCGCTGGCCACCTCCGAACGGCCCTCGTGGCCGTCGAACGTCCACAGGCCCACCACCGCGGACGCGGGCAGCGCCTTGATCCGGTCCTGCAGCGCCCCGATCACGTTGGCCAGGCGGGTTTTTCCACCTTCCTGACCGGGCATCGACTGGTCGAGCATGATGGTCGTGGCCTGCCCGCTCGACGGGCTGGCCATCGCCTCGGCGAGCGTGGCGCGCATCGCGTCGTCGCCCACCGACAGCGCCGCGGGCAGCGACGGGAAATTGGTGACCGGGCTACTCGGCGGTTTCACCCCGTTGACGCGGAAGCCGGCCTTGGCCAGCTTGGCCTGCTGGTCGGACTTGTGCATGAATCGCGAGAACTCGCTGGCCGCCGAGGCCTGTTCGCGGGTGAGCCATGAGCCGCTGAGCAGGACGGTGGGGTAGTCGGCAACCGCCGCGGACCCGGGCGGCAGCCAGAAGGCCAAGGCGCCCTTGGCGTCTGGCAACGATTGCCCGCGCTGGAACAGTTGCTGTTCGGTGGTGACCACCGCGTGCACCGGCGCGGTTGCGGCGTCACCGGGCTTCAGCAGGGTGTTCATCGCTTCGGTCAGCGAGTTGTCGGCCAGCTTGGGTTGCGCGCTCAACAGGCTGCGCACCGCGCCGGTGCCCTGCGTCACCGGTGCGCCGGGCGGCACCGACGCGGCCGCCACCGCCTCGCCGGCCAGAAACGAGGCGTCCGCATTGCCGTTCATCGGCAGCGCCAGGCGCAGCGGGCCCCATCCCGGTAAATTCAGCCCCGCCAATGCATTCGGATTGGTTTGCAGCCCGGGTAGCGCCGCCCAGTTCTGGTTGGCCAGGGCCGGCGCGAGTTGGGGACGGATGGCCAGCACCACCGGCGAGGTGGCCAGCGAATGGCTCTCGGTGATGGTCTTTTGCGCCGTGGCGCCGGCGAGTCGCGCGGCGGAGATCGAACTGCCCGGAATCCACAGCGCCGGCTGGCCGCCCAGTTCCGCGGGCCACTTGCCGATGAAACCGTTCAGCACGGCGTCGGAGTTGGCCGGCTTGACGCTCACCACCATGCAGCGGTCACCGATCGGCCCGGCGGATTTGTTGTAGCTCTCCGCGAATTGCCCGATGGCATCGGCGATGGACGGATCGGCCACGACGGGCACCGTTTCCTGACCCCCGACGCAGCCGCCGGCCGCCTTGTGTGAACGCTTGGACAACGCGTCACCGAAGAAGCTCCACAGGATGACCGCTCCCACCACGACCACGACCGCGACCAGCGCCACGATCACGCCGATGCTGACGCCGCGACGGCCGGCCTCACTGCGGTGACCGCCCCGCCAATCGCCGAGCCCGCGATGCCCGCCCCGGAAGAGCGACGGCGATGCGGCCGCCGGCTCAGGCTTCGACGGGGCCGCCTGCCGCGACGGGAACTCCGGGTAGTCGTCGGCGGCGCCGGCTGCGAAGGCATCCTCGGCCGGGTAGGCGTCGTCGGGATGGCCACGCTCGGCGGAGTAGTAACCACCCTCGTCGGCATAGTCGCCCTCATCGGCGTAGTCATCGTCGTCCGAGTAGAGGTCGGCTTCCGAATCCGCGCCGGCATCCCGGCGGTGATCTCCTGCCTCGTGCCCTCGAGACGGCTCGTCGACGGCGTCGTCGCGAGATGGCTCGTCGAGGGAGTCGTCAGGGTCGGGCGCACTGTGCCTACCCATAGCAGTGCCCTCGGCCTTTCCGTCGATCCATCGTTAACTCGGCGCCGATCTTAGTCATCGGCGGCGCTATGCCACGTTTCGAACCCGAACTGAGCGCGGGCTCAATTCTGCGGGCCGGCTGCCTTGGCTTCCCGCCGACGGCGATGCAGGATCGGCTCGGTGTAGCCGTTGGGCTGCTGCGTTCCGGTCAGGATCAGATCCTGGGCGGCGAGGAAGGCCAGGCTGTCGTCGAAGTTGGGCGCCATCGGCTGGTAGGCCGCGTCCTTGGCGTTCTGCTCGTCGACCAGCGGGGCCATCCGCTCCAGGCTGGCCCGCACGTCCTCCTCGGTGATCACCCCGTGGCGCAGCCAGTTGGCCAGCAGCTGGCTCGAAATCCGCAGCGTGGCACGGTCTTCCATGAGCGCCACGTCGTGGATGTCGGGCACCTTGGAGCAGCCGACGCCCTGGGCCACCCAGCGCACCACGTAGCCCAGGATGGACTGGCAGTTGTTGTCGACCTCTTCGCGGATCTCCTCGGAGGCCCAGGCCAGTTCCTTGGCCAGCGGGATGGTCAGCAACTCCTCGATCTTGGTGCGCTTCTTGCCGGCGAGTTCCTCCTGCACGGCGCCGACGTCGACGTAGTGGTAGTGCATCGCGTGCAGGGTGGCCGCCGTCGGCGAGGGCACCCACGCGGTGGTCGCGCCCGCCTTGGGCTGGCCGATCTTCTGCTCGACCATGTCGGCCATCAGCTCGGTCATCGCCCACATGCCCTTACCGATCTGGGCCTTGCCCTTGAAGCCGGCCGCCAGCCCGATGTCGACGTTGGCGTCCTCGTAGGCCTTGATCCAGGTGCTGTTCTTCATCGCGCCCTTGCGGATCATCGGGCCGGCCTCCATCGAGGTGTGGATCTCGTCGCCGGTGCGGTCCAGGAAGCCGGTGTTGATGAACACGACCCGGTCGGCCGCGGCCTTGATGCAGGCCTTGAGGTTGACGGTGGTGCGCCGTTCCTCGTCCATGATGCCGACCTTCAGGGTGCCCTGGGGCAGGCCGAGAACGTCTTCGACGCGGCTGAACAGCTCGCAGGTGTAGGCGACCTCGTCGGGTCCATGCATCTTGGGCTTGACGATGTAGATGGACCCGGTGCGGCTGTTGGCCAGCGGGCCGTTCGCGTCACCGGTCTTGAGCCCGTGGATCGCGGTCAGCCCGGTGAACAGCGCATCCATGATGCCCTCGAACACCTCTTTTTCTTCGTCGCCCTCGCTCCAGACGATCGCGTCGTTGGTCATCAGGTGACCGACGTTGCGCACGAACAGCAGGCTGCGGCCGGGCAGGGTCAGCTCGCCCTCGCCGTCGGGTGTCTTGTAGGTGCGGTCCTCGTTGAGCACCCGGGTGAAGGTCTTGCCGTCCTTGCTGACCTCTTCGGACAGGTCACCCTTGTTCAGTCCGAGCCAGTTGCGGTAGCCGAGCACCTTGTCGTCGGCGTCGACGGCGGCCACCGAGTCTTCGAAGTCCATGATCGTGGTGATGGCCGATTCCAGGACCACGTCCTTGATGCCGGCCGAGTCGGTCTTGCCGATCGGTGATTCCGGATCGATCAGGATCTCGATGTGCAGGCCGTGGTTGACCAGCAGAACCGACCAGCTGGGGGAGCCGAGCTCGCCGGTGTAGCCGGCGAACTTCTCCGGGCTGGCCAGGCCGACGGCGCCGTCGGCGGTCGCGATCTTGAGCTGGCCGTCCTCGACGGACAGGCCCGTCGCGTCGGCCCACGACCCGGATTCCAGCGGCACCGCTTCGTCGAGGAACTTACGCGCGTAGGCGATCACCCTGTCGCCGCGGACCTTGTTGTAGCTCGAGCCCTTCTCGGCGCCGTCGTCTTCCGGGATGACGTCGGTGCCGTACAGCGCGTCGTACAGCGAGCCCCACCGGGCGTTGGCGGCGTTGAGCGCGAACCGCGCGTTGAGCACCGGGACCACCAGCTGCGGGCCGGCCGTGGTGGTGATCTCGTCGTCGACGCCGGACGTCGTGATGGTGAAGTCCTCGGGCTCGGGCAGCAGATAACCGATCTCAATGAGGAACTTGCGGTACGCCTCGATGTCGAGCGGCTCGATGACGCGCTGCCGGTGCCACTTGTCGATCTGGGCCTGCAGCTCGTCCCGCCGGCGCAGCAGATCCTGGTTCTTGGGGGTCAGGTCGGTGACGACCTTGTCGACGCCCGCCCAGAAACTGTCCGGGTCGATGTCGGTGCCGGGCAACGCCTCGTTGTTCACGAAGTCGTAGAGCACTCGGGCGACGCGCAGGTTCCCCGCCGACACGCGATCAGTCATGATTCTCCTCCATCACGGGCCGCACTGGACCGTCCATGGGCCGCACAGGCCCAGATTGGCAATGTCATAAGCCTACCGAGCGCAGCGTGGCGGGCGTTATTCGCCCGACCCGGCAGGCGCAGGTCAGACCGCGCTGAGCGCCCCAAGAACGACGCTGCGGCGGGCGCCGGGATCCGTGTCCAGCAACGCATGTTCCGCGCGCCCGCGGTCGCCCGCCCTCCAGCACTTTCTTAACTGGTAGCCGTGAAGATCATACGGGCTGCGCGCGGTCGTTCCGGCCGGCCAGTGCCGCTAGGCCTCGCGCATGGTCCCGACGAGGTCTTCAACCAGGTCTTCCATCGCCACCATGGCGACCACGGCGCCGGTCTCGCCGGTCACCAACGCCAGATGGCTGTTGCTGCGGCGCATCCGGGACAGCGCGTCGGCCAGCGGCAGTGACCGGGACAGCCGCGGCAGCGGCCGCACCATCGCCAGATCGATCACCGTCCGCGGATCGTCGTCGAGCGTCAGCACATCCTTGATGTGCAGATATCCGACGAACACGCCGCTGACGCTGGCCACCGGGAACCGGGAGTAGCCGGTCTGGGCCAGGGCCTGCTCGACCGCCCCGACCGTCGGCCCCGAGCCCGCCGCGGCCACCGGAAGCGCGTGCACCGAGGCGAGGGGGACGGCCACGTCACCGACCACGCGGTGGCGAATTTGCAGCGCCCGGGTCAGCCGGGTGCGTTCCTCGCGGTCCAGCAAGCCCTCGGACTCGGACTCCGCGATCATCTCGCTGAGCTCGACGGGTGAGACTGTGATCTCCAGCTCGTCCTTGGGTTCGACGCCGAACGCGCGCACCACCACGTTGGCGCATTTGTTGTAGAACACGATGAAGGGCCGGGCAGCCCGCACGTAGGCCAGGTACGGCGGCACGAGCAGCATCGCGGTGCGCTCCGGGCCGGCCAGTGCGATGTTCTTCGGCACCATTTCGCCCAGCAATACGTGCAGGGTCACCACGATCGCCAGCGCGATCGCGAACGACAGCGTGTGCAGCAGCGCCGGGTGAATTCCGGTCAGCCCCAGCGTCGTTCGCAGCAGATTGGACACCGCCGACTCCCCGATCCGCCCGAGCAGCAGCGACGCGGCCGTGACGCCCAACTGGGCACCGGCCAGCATCGACGGCAGTTGCTCCCCGGCACGGATCACCGTGACCGCGGCCGCTTTGCCCTGCTCGGCCAGCGCCTCGAGGCGGTCGCGGCGCGCCGAGATCAGCGAGAACTCCGCGCCGACGAAGAACGCGTTCACCCCGATCAGCAGGCAGGCCAGCAGCAGGCCCATGGTGTCGCTCATCGGCGCCCCCCGGTGGCGGGGACCTCGCCGTGATTGCTCAGTTCGATCAGCTCCAGCAGGTCGATCCGGCGGCCGTCCATCCGGATGACCGTCGCCTGCCAGCGGGTCACCGCGTCCAGCAGGCCGTCGGCGTCCAGCGCGGGCAGCTTGACCGTGTCACCGGCCACCGGGATGTGACCGATCTCGCGCAGCACCAGGCCGCCGATGGTCTCGTAGGGGCCCTCCGGCGCGCGGAAACCGATGGCGGTGGCCACCTCGTCGATGCGCAGCAGGCCCGAGACCCGCCAGCCGCTGCCGGCGGGCACCACGTCCGGGGTGGCGTCGTCGTGCTCGTCGCGGACGTCGCCGACGATCTCTTCGATCAGGTCCTCGACGGTCACCATGCCGGCGGTGCCGCCGTACTCGTCGACGACCAGCGCGGTCTGCAGGCTGTTGGCCCGGATCTCGGCCATCACCGCGTCGCCGTCCAGGGTGGACGGCACCTTCGGAACGGGTTGGGCCACCGTGACCAGCCGGGTGCGGGCCCGTTCGGTGCGCGGGATGGCGAACACCTGCTTCACGTGCACGATGCCGACCGTCTCGTCGAGGTCGCCGTCGACGATGGGGAAGCGGGAGAAGCCGGACTCGGCGGCCGCGGTCACCAGGTCGGCGACCGTGTCGTCGGTCTGCAGCGCCACGATCTTGGAGCGGGGCGTCATCAGTTCCTCGGCGCTGAGCGTGCCGAACTGCAGCGAGCGGCGCACCAAGGCGGCCGTGGCGGCGTCCAGCGCGCCGCTGCGCGCCGACGAACGCACCAGCGACAGCAGCTCCTGCGGGGAGCGAGCCGACCGCAACTCCTCGGCGGGTTCGACGCCCAGCCGGCGCACGATCCAGTTGGCGGCGCCGTTGGTCAGGCGGATCGCCGGGGTCAGCAGCAGCGAGAACACCAACTGGGCGCTGACGACCGCGCGGGCCGTGGACAGCGGCCGGGCCACCGCGAGGTACTTGGGGACGAGCTCGCCGAACACCATCGACACCGAGGTCACGATCACCAGCACCACAAAGGCCATGATCGCGTCGCCGACCTTGTCGGGTATGCCGATGGCATCCAGCCACGGGTGCGGCAGGTCGTCCACCATCGGATCGGTCAGGTAACCGGCCGCCAGGGTGGTGACCGAGATGCCCAACTGGGCGCCGGACAGTTGGAACGACAGCCGGTGGTGGGCGCGGCGGATCCAACGGTCCCGCCGACCACCGCCGCGGGCGTTGGCCTCCACCGCGCTGCGGTCGAGGGTGGTCAGCGAGAACTCCGCGGCGACGAAGACGGCGTTGCCGAAAATGAGCACCGCGATCGCCACAACGCTGATCACGGTGACGGTGACGTTCATGACCTACGCCGCCCCGACGGGAGAACGCCGATCAGGAGAAAAGGCGGCGGGGGAGGCTCCGCATCGCGCGGTTCGTCGGACGGCCCGTGCGCCCGCAAGCCGATGGCCTGCACGGGTGCCTGCGGCACGTCGATCCTTTCGCTGCCAGATGGCGGGGCGGTCGCGGTTGCTTCCGTCTTTGCTGTCTTATGCTAGCCCGGCCCGCCACCGCACGGCGCCGCCCGGCGCGGGCATGCCGACCGCCTCGGCTCATCGGCCCGGCCCAACTATGGTATGGCTAACCTTACCCGGTAGGCTCTGCGCACTATGCCCGACGCTCAGACGCCGTCCATTCACGTCCTGCCGCGCGAACGCTTCGACATCCCCGACGAGGTGGTTCGCATCCCCCGCCCACCGGTTCCCACGCTGGATCCACCCTTCGCCATGCGCGTGGCGCAGCTCGAGGACGTGGACATGGTGACCGAGTGGATGAATCGCCCGCATCTGGCGCAGGCCTGGGAATACGACTGGCCGGCACCCCGGTGGCGCCAGCACCTGAGCGCCCAGCTGGACGGGACATATTCCCTGCCGTTGCTCGGCAGCATCCGGGGCAGGGATTGCGCCTACCTCGAACTGTATTGGGGCGCAAAGGATCTGATCTCCCGTCACTACGACGCCGAGCCGTACGACCTGGGGCTGCACGCCGCGATCGCGGACCTGAAACTGGTGAACCGCGGCCTGGGCCCGATGCTGTTGCCCCGGATCGTGGCAAGCGTCTTCGCGCTCGAGCCCCGCTGCCGGCGGGTCATGTTCGACCCCGATCACCGCAACACCACCGCGCGCCGGCTGTGCGAGTACGCGGGATGCAAGTTCCTCGGCGAGCACGACACGACCAACCGGCGCATGGCGCTCTACGCGCTGGAAGCCCCGATCACCGACTCGTAGCCGCGGTAGTCGGGCGCCATCGCGGCGGCCACCAACTCCCACAGCACCTCGTCGGTGCCGCCACCGACCCGGGCCAGCTTCATGTCGCGCCACCACGCCCCCAGCGGCGTCTCGTCGACGAGATATCCCGAGCCGCCGAAGATGTGCATGCACTCCGACATCACTTCCTCACCGAGGCGGGCCGCGGTCACCTTGACGCCCGCGGCGGCACGCAGCTCCAAACGGCCCTGCGCCGCAATGCCGTTCAGGCCGTGTCGCAGCAGATCGACGCGCGCCTGCAGATCCGCCATCCGCAGCCGCAACGCCTGATGCTCGAACAGCGTGTGGCCGAACTGGCGCCGAGTCATCATGCGGGCCAAGGTGATTCCGATCGCCCGTTGACACGATGCGGCGATCTGCCCGGCGATCGACATTCGTTCGTGCGCCAGCCCCCAGCTGATGGCGGCCAGCCCGGTGCCGGCCCGCGCGACCAGGGCATCGGCGGGCACCCAGGTGTCGATGTGCACGGCGGCGGTGTCCAGCGGCCCGGCGCCGAGCTTGTTGTAGGGCCGCTGCACGCTGACCTGCGCGGTGGGCACCGCGATCAGCGCGACGTTGCCGTGTTTGCTGGCCGAGTCGTGGGCGACGCTGCGGGCCACCACCATGATGTGGTCGGCGATGGGGGACAGCGACACGAACTTCTTGATGCCGCGAACGTCGAAACCGCCGTCCCGAGAGGATATTTCGGTGCGAACGATCTGCAGGTCCGACCCGCCCGACTCCTCGGAGGCCCCGATGCACAGCACGGCCTGGCCGCGGATCGCCCGCTCACAGATGTCCTTGAGGTAGTCCGACTTGCCGAATCGGCGCAGCACACAGATGGCCGAGTCGTGCAGGCTGACGCCGACCCCGATGCCGGCCGACGACAGCCCGCCCAGCGCCAGCGCCAGTTCCACCAGCCGGGCCACGTCGGGCAGCGGTCCGGTGCCCCACTTGTGGCTGAACACGCCGCAGGCGCCCAGGTGCTCGATCAGCTCACGCGGAAAGCGTTGCCGCGCGTCGGCTTCGGCTGTCCAGGCCAGCACCCGGTCGTCGAACGCGCCGGCGAGCAGGCGCCGGTAGTCGTCGAGGGTGGTGGCGGATTCTTCGGTCGGCATGGATGTTGTCGTCACTTAGTCCACCGCCTCCAGAGCGCGCCGGGCTTCCAGCCGGCGCAGTTTGCCCGACGACGTGCGGGGCAGCGACCCCGGTGCCATGAAGATCACGTCGGAGGGAACGACGCCGCACATGGATGCGACGCGCTGAATGATTTCGGCGCGGGCGCCCGCCTGATCCGCCCCGCGGAATTCGGCCGCGACGATCAGGCCAGGGCGCGCGGACCGTTCGCCGGTAGCCAGCGCCACCACGGCGCCCTCGCGGACCCCGCGGACGCCGGCGGCGACCGTCTCGATCTCGGTCGGGAAGATGTTGCGACCCGCGAGGGTGATGAGCTCCTTGGCGCGGCCGCACACCACCAGCCCGGCTTCGTCGAAGAAGCCGAGATCACCGGTGGGAAGCCAGTTTTCGCGGTCCAGTGGCGGGTGGTCGCGGTACCCGTCCATCAGCGAGGCGCCCCGGATCTCGATCTCACCGATGTCGCCGTCGGCGTCGTCGTGCGGCGCGATGCGGATCTCGGTGCC
This sequence comes from Mycobacterium sp. 1165196.3, assembly GCF_001673415.1. Classification (NCBI taxonomy): domain Bacteria; kingdom Bacillati; phylum Actinomycetota; class Actinomycetes; order Mycobacteriales; family Mycobacteriaceae; genus Mycobacterium; species Mycobacterium sp. 1165196.3. The sequence goes on from NZ_LZLU01000107.1 coordinate 50,698, forward strand.
CGGAATCGGCTGGCCCAGCACCGCGTGGCGACGCGTTCCGGTCTCGCCGGCGACGCTGGCGACGCGCAGCCCGGTGCCCGGCGCAGGCACGGTCACGGCGCAGGTCGATTCGGCCAGCCCGTAGGACGGGGTCGCGGCACCGGCGTCGAATCCGAACGGGGCCATCGCGTCGGCGAACCGTTGGAATCCCTCGCAGTCGACCGGTTCGCCACCGTTGATGGCCACCCGCACCGCGCCCAGGTCGACGTCGGACACCCGGCGGGCATACCTGCCCAGCAGGTTGTAGGCGAAGTTGGGCGCGGCGGTGATCGTCGTCCGGCTCTCCGAGAGCCAACTCAGCCAGCGAAACGGCGAGGCGGTGAAAGCCGCCGTCGGCGCCAGCCATAGCGACATCCCGCCCAGCACCGAGGCGAGCAGGAAGGACAGGCCCATGTCGTGATACAGCGGAAGCCACGAGCAGCCGACGTCGGCCGGCGTCACGCAGAGGCGCTGATTGAGGCCGCGCAGGTTGGCCAGCACCGCGCCCGCCGACAGCATGGCCGTCTTGGGCGAGCCGGTGGAACCCGCCGTGCCCTGCAAGATTGCCGGATTCCCGTCGGCGCCAACCGCGGCGCATGAGCGACCCGTATCTGCCGCTGCGGCAAGGCTTTCGATGACGATGTCGCCGGGCGGATCCAGCGCCTGCAAGCCGTCCAGCTGCGAGCCGTGGCTCAAGACGGTGCGCACGCCGATGCCGCTGAACCGGGCCAGCGTCGAGGCCGCCCATTGCCGGCCTTCGGCGCCGCGCACCGGACCGGGCAGGATCGACACGGCGGCGCCCGCGAGCCAGGCGCCCTGGATGGCGGCGACGAATTCGAGGGTCGGCTCGCCGACCAGCCCCACCACGGCCGGGCGCCCCCGATCGAGCAGCCATGCGGCGATGCTCTCGGCCAGCCCGTGCACTTCCGGCCAGGGATGGTGGCCCCACGTCGACGTCTCGCGGTCGAAGACAACCAGTTCGCTGGTGCCCGTGCGCATCGCGTCCGTCAGCGCCGCGGCCAGTTCACTCATCGCGGGGTTTGGCGGCGATCGCGGCCTGCAGGTCCGCGACCGTGTCGCAGCTCAGCAGTTCCTCTTCAGACAGCGAGACGCCCAGCCGCTCCTCGATCGCCACCATGCCCACGGCGAAGGCCACCGAATCCAGTCCGACGTCGTCGACCAGCCGGGCATCGGGCGTCACGCGGGCCGCGTCGACGTTCAGCTCGTCGCGCAGGATGCTGAGCAGCTCGGGGCTGACGTGGGCGGGGGAGGCCGAGGAGGTGGGGGAAGAGGAGGTCATGGCGCAGTAGGTTAGCAGCCATAGTTAGGCAAGGCTAGCCTTACTATCGCCCGTGTCACCACCCCTGCGGCAGCGGATGCCCCTCGGCGAAGCCCGCGGTCGACTGCACCCCGATCACCACCCGTTCGTACAGCTGCGCCAAATTCGCGGCGCCGACATAGGTGCAGGTGCTGCGCACGCCGGAGGTGATGTGATCGAGCAGGTCCTCGACCCCGCCGCGGGCCGGATCCAGGCCCATCCGGGACGTCGAAATCCCCTCCTCGAACAGCGCCTTGCGGGCCCGGTCGAACGCCGTGTCCGCCCCGCTGCGCGCAACCACCGCACGCTTGGAGGCCATGCCGTAGCTCTCCTTGTACGGCTGGTCGTCGCGGTCGCGCATCAGGTCGCCGGGCGACTCGTAGGTGCCGGCGAACCACGACCCGATCATCACGTTGGACGCCCCGGCGGCCAGCGCCAGCGCCACGTCCCGCGGGTGCCGGACGCCGCCGTCGGCCCACACGTGCCCACCCAGTTCCCGTGCCGCCGAAGCGCATTCGACAACAGCGGAGAACTGGGGGCGGCCGACACCGGTCATCATCCGGGTGGTGCACATCGCCCCCGGCCCGACGCCGACCTTCACGATGGTCGCCCCGGCGTCCAGCAGGTCACGGGTGCCGTCGGCCGAGACGACGTTGCCGGCCACCAGCGGCACCCCCAGCTGCAGCGCCGCGACCGTCCGGATCGCCTCGATGGTCTTGACCTGGTGCCCGTGCGCCGTGTCGATCACCAGCACGTCGATCCCGGCCTCGACCAGCGACCGCGCCTTGGCTCCGACGTCGCCGTTGATGCCGACGGCCGCGCCCACCCGCAGCCGCCCGCGCGCGTCGACCGCCGGGGTGTACAGCCCCGCGCGAATGGCGCCGGTGCGGGTCAGCACGCCGGCCAGCGTGCCGTCGGCGTTCGTCACCACCCCGACACCGAGGGGTGACTGCTCGAGCAGGTCGAAGACCTTGCGCGGCTCGGTCCCCACCGGGGCGCTGACGAAATCGGTCAAGGCGACGTCGCGCACCCGGGTGAAGCGGTCCACGCCCAGGCACGATGACTCGCTGACCAGGCCTAGTGGACGGCCCTCGAAGGTCACCACCGCGACCCCGTGCGCGCGCTTGTGGATCAGCGCCGTGGCGTCGGACACCGAATCGTCGGGCCCGAGCACCACCGGGGTGTCGAGCACCAGGTCGCGGCTCTTGACGAACTCCACCGTCTGCTGCACCGCGGTGATGGGGAGGTCCTGCGGCAAGATGACGAGGCCC